>JAEZZE010000413.1 GCA_023418755.1 Bacillota bacterium
TATCGGAGCAGGCGGGAAGCTTACGTCAGGCACGGGAATTTATGGTACGATAATGGAGAAGATGACTATTCCTACCGATGGAGGCGCTTGCGTATGGGCCAGCAGATGCGGCAAGAGGGATATTTCGGAGAGTTCGGGGGAAGCTTCGTCCCGCCGGAATTGCAGGAAGTGCTGAATTATTTGAGCGAACAATTCAACAGATTCAAGGACGACCCGGAATTCAAGGAGGAGCTGCGCTACTACTTGCGCGAATACGTTGGCCGCGAGAGCCCGCTGACGTACGCGGAACGGCTGACCAAAGCTTGGGGCGGCGCCAAGATCTACCTCAAGCGCGAGGATCTGAACCATACCGGGGCGCATAAGATCAACAACGCGATCGGCCAGATCCTGCTCGCCAAGCGGATGGGAGCCAAGCGGATCATTGCCGAGACCGGCGCGGGCCAACACGGCGTCGCCACGGCGACGGCCTGCGCGATGTTCGACATGGAGTGCGTCATTTACATGGGGGCGGAGGATACCCGCCGCCAGGCTCTGAACGTGTTCCGGATGGAGCTGCTCGGCGCGACCGTCGTTGCGGTCGACAAGGGACAGGGGCGTCTGAAGGACGCGGTCGACGAGGCGCTGAACGATCTGGTTCAAAACTACCGGAATACGTTCTACCTGCTCGGCTCCGCGGTCGGTCCGCATCCGTTCCCGACGATGGTCAAGCATTTCCAGGCGATTATCAGCGAAGAGTCGAAGCGGCAGATCGTCGAGAAGGAAGGGCGTCTTCCCGACGCGGTTATCGCCTGCGCGGGCGGCGGCAGCAATGCGATCGGCGCGTTCGCGCATTACCTCGACGAGCCGGGCGTTCGCCTTATCGGCGTCGAACCCGACCAGGCGCCGACCTTGACCCAGGGCGTCCCGGGCATCATTCACGGCTTCAAGTGTCTGGTGCTGCTGGACGACGAAGGCCAGCCGAAGAAAACCTATTCGATCGCCGCGGGACTCGATTATCCGGGCATCGGGCCGGAGCATAGCCATCTGAAGGTGACCGGCCGGGCCGAATACGCGACGGTTACCAACGAGGAAGTGCTGGAGGCGTTCCGGGAGTTGTCCCGCACGGAAGGGATCATCCCCGCCCTGGAGAGCTCGCACGCGGTCGCTTATGCCAAGAAGCTTGCGCCGGCCATGGGCCCGGAGCAGATCATGATCGTCAATCTGTCCGGCCGCGGCGACAAGGATGTCGAAGAAGTGTTCCGGATGCTCGGGAAATAACGGAGTCTCCGATACGGGATGCAGGGCCGGATTACTTCGCGAAAACGTGGTTGCCGATCCGGGCGGTGACCGGGCGGCTTCGAACCCAGGCGTTGTCCGTTTTCATCGGATTGTAGAAGACGACGGCTCCCCGTCCCGGATCGGAGCCGTTCAGCGCATCGTGCACGGCGCGGATCGTATCTGGGCTCGGCGCGACCGTGTAGATGCGTTTATCCAGCACCGGGGAATATTGATAGTAGGCTTGTCCGTTATAATAGGCAACCTGGAAAATCGTATCGACGATCGTGTTCGGCCACTCGTCGCCGGCTACGCGATTTAGGATCGACGCCGCGACCGCAACCTTGCCGGTATAGCTTTCGCCGCCCGCTTCCGCTTCCGTGATCCGGTAGAGCCAGCGGAGCTCTTCGTCCGAAGGTTGGTTCTGCTTCGCCGAAGCGGCGGAAAGGCGTCCGCCCGTCGAGATGCGCGCCGCGCGAGCGCTTGCGTCGTATTCGACGCCGAAGCCGAGTTTCCTGGCCGTGTAGGCCAGAGGCACGTACGCGGTTCCGCCGATCAGCGTCGTTCGCGTATCCAGGTGATCCCGCTGCCATGCCGATTCGGCCGCGCGCTGATAATCCGCGTGCCGTTCTCCTCCGGGAAAGCCGATCTGGATCGACGTCGTTCTAAGCACCGCCGCGCGATACTGCCGGCTCCAGTCGACCGTGACGCTTAAGCCGCGGAAGAAAGAGGCCGGAACGAGCTGATAGCCGTTCTGCACGATCGTCGTCGCCGTTTGCGGACGGCCGTCGACGTATACCGTAGAGCCGCTGGGCGCCGAAGCCGCGCGGGCTGGGTTAGGCCAAGCCAAGGCAAAGGCAAGGATGAACAGAAGCGCCAAGGGCATAGTCCAAAACTTGTTCAAGATGAAGTTCTCTCCTTTCTTTGCCCCATCATACGATAGATCCGCCGGCCGCCCGCGTGGAAGATAGAGGATAATGAGAAGCGGCAGCGGGGCCGCATGCGGATAAATAACAGAAGGAGAGCGGATTTCCCGAGAGGGGACGTTCTCCTTTTCTGATAAGGATGAGGAAATTTTAACGTCGGTCGGCCCGCTTTCGATCCCGGGGGAAGCGGTATAACGGAGGGAGAGGGGACGAAAAGCTCCGTTTTAAAATTTTTTTTGCGGAAATGTCGATCGGTTCGATTTTCGATCGTCGTATTCAATAGAACGACAAAACAAAGGAGAATGCCAATGAACACAGTGGTTTCCAAAGACGGTACGAAAATCGCGTACGACAGGTCGGGGCGGGGACCGGCGCTTATTCTGGCAGGGGGAGCGTTCAGTTACCGCGAGTTCCCGGGAATGAAGCAGCTGGCCGCCTGTCTGGCGGAGAAGTTCACGATCTTTAATTACGATCGGCGCGGACGCGGCGACAGCGGAGACCGCATGCCCTACTCCGCGGATCGCGAAATCGAGGATCTGGAGGCGATGATCGAAGAAGCCGGAGGACAGGCCTGCGTATACGGGTTATCTTCCGGCGCTGTGCTTGCGCTGCAAGCCGCTGCCCAAGGCGCGCCGATCTCAAGGCTGGCCCTGCACGAGCCGCCTTTCGTCGTGGACCCGGGAGATCCCCTGCCGCCCGCGGATTTCGTCCGGCAAGTGACGGAATTGATCGCGAAGGATCAAAGGGCGGAAGCGATCCGTTATTTCATGATCCGAGGAATGGGGGCTCCCGCCTTCGTCCCCTTCATGCTCCGTATGATGCCGGGACCCTGGGCCAGAATGAAGGCCGTCGCCCATACGCTTCCATACGATGCGGCATTGCTTGAAGGATACATGGCGGGCCGCCCGCTGAATCCCGAATCCTGGAGGGGCGTCGACATGCCGACGCTCGTGCTCGAGGGTACGGAGAGTCCGGCCGCGCTGCGCCATGCCGCCCGTGCCGTGACGGACGCGCTGCCGCACGCAAGGCTCGTTAGCCGGCAAGGACTCGGGCATACGAAGAAGCTGGACGCCCGGCGGATCTCGCAGGAGTTGGAGGCTTTCTTCTCCCTGGATAGCCGGGAGGCTCCCGCTGCCGGAGGTTCGCGGAAAGCGAGCAATGCCCGTTGAACGTCGAATTCCTATGTTTCGCGCTTTTAATCTCTTGACCATTCAATCTCTCTTTAGGAGGAAAAGACAATGCGGTTTATGATGATCGTTAAAGGTACGACGGATTCGGAAGCGGGAACGCCCCCCAGCCCGGAGCTGCTAGAAGCGATGCGAAAATACAACGAAGAGCTGGTCAGAGCCGGCGTGCTGCTCGCGGCGGACGGCCTGCAGCCCACTTCAACGGGGATTCGGATTTCTTACCCCGAGCCGGGAGGCAAACCGAAGGTCGTGGACGGTCCTTTCACGGAGGCCAAGGAGCTTATCGCCGGCTATACGCTGATCGAAGTGAAATCCAGGGAAGAGGCGATCGAATGGGCGCTCCGCATGCCGGATCCCCATGGCTTAGGTCAAGGGGAGATCGAGCTCAGGCAGGTGTTCGAGCCCCATGACCTGACGAACGAACCGGAGGCGTTGGCTCGACAGGAGGATCTGCGCAAGCGGCTCGACGAGCGTATGCGGACGTGAGCGGCCAGGCCGTCCACCGCGCCGTCGATGCGATCTGGCGGATCGAGTCGGCCAAGCTGATCGCGGCATTGACGCGAATGGTGAGGGACGTGGAACTCGCGGAGGACCTGGCCCAGGATGCCCTGGTCATCGCTTTGGAGCGTTGGCCGGAGACCGGGATACCGGATAATCCGGGCGCGTGGCTGATGACGGCGGCCAAGCGCCGGGCGATCGATTCGATGCGCAGAAGCAAGCGGCGGGACGACAAATACGCGGAGATCGCCCGAGCTTCGGAGCTGTACACGGAAGACGACATAGACCGGGCGCTGGACGGAGAGGTCGGGGACGACCTTCTCCGCCTCGTCTTTATGACCTGTCATCCGGCATTGTCCCGGGAGGCGCGGGTCGCCTTGACGCTTCGGCTGCTTTGCGGACTGACGACCGAGGAGATCGCCCAAGCTTTTCTCGCCGCCGAACCGACGATCGCCCAGAGAATCGTGCGGGCCAAGAAAACGCTGAACGCCGAGAAGGACTCGTTCGAGATGCCTTCGGGTGCCGATCTCGCGGAGCGGTTGTCCGCCGTGCTTGAGGTCGTCTACCTGCTTTTTAACGAGGGGTACGCGGCTACGTCCGGGGAGAACTGGGTGAGACCCCTGCTCTGTCAGGAGGCGCTTAGATTAGGCCGAATCCTGGCCGAGCTGGCTCCGCGGGAGCCGGAGGTTCACGGACTTGTCGCGCTGATGGAAATTCAAGCTTCCCGGCTCAGAACGAGAATCGGATCCCGGGGCGAGCCGGTTTTGCTGATGGATCAGGACCGCGCGCAGTGGGACAGGCTGCTGATTCGCCGCGGGCTCGCGGCGCTGGAGCGCTGCCGTAAGCTCGGCTGCCCGCCCGGACCCTATACGCTCCAGGCCTCTATCGCGGCATGCCATGCCGAAGCGCCGACTTCGGAGGAGACCAATTGGATTCGCATTGCCGCCTTATACGAAGCGCTCGCCCGGGCAGCTCCTTCTCCGATCGTCGAGCTGAACCGGTCCGTGGCGGTCGCGATGGCGTTCGGTCCCGAATACGGCCTGCAGATCGTCGACGGGATTGCCGGCCTGCCCTCCCTGCAAAACTATCATCTGCTTCCGAGCGTTCGCGGGGAATTTCTGAAGAAGCTGGGGAGATACGGCGAGGCTCGCTCCGAATTCGAGCGGGCGGCGGCGCTCACGCGCAACGAACGCGAACGGGAGCTGCTGCTCTCCCGGATCGCGGAATGCGATTCCCGTTCTCCCGATTAATTTTCGATGCGCATGTCGATAATCGGGTTCCCGGTTCGTCGTAAGAGATAGAAAGGAGGAATCCAGCATGCGATTCATGCTTCTCGTCAAAGCGACGGGCCGCTCCGAAGCGGGCGTCCCGCCAAGCCGGGAATATGGCCTCGCCAAAGAGGCGAATTTGGCGTTCATGGCCGAAGCGGGGGTGCTTCTGGCCGCGGAGCGGCTGCTGCCGAGCTCCAGCGGGATTCGAATGGCGTATTCGCCGGAGGGCGAGCCGGAGATGGAATACGGGCCTTTCCCGGCGGAGTCCTGGCCGGTGGCGGAGTACTTAATCATCGAATCCGGGACGATGGAAGAGGCGATCGGCTGGGCGCGCCGGCTTACGGCTCCCGGGGGAAGCAGCCGGGTGGAAGTCGAGCTTCGGAGACTGGAAGAAGGGCCGGCTTGCCGGCAAAATACCGGGATGGAGAACGAATTGGCGTTCCAGCTCGGCCTGCTAAGGCGCCATTAACCCTAACGAACGATGAAGGAGCGATGGGAATGAACCCCGATGTAACCGAATTTATCGAATCTATGAAGGAGCCTTGGCAGGTCGAACTGTCAACCGCTCTGAGAGCCGTCGTCCACGAAGCTATAGAAGGGGTCCAAGAACGCATTCAGTACAAGAAACCCCACTTCCTCAAGAACGGGAAGTACGCCGCCGTCATTTCTCCTTCGAAGGAGGCGGTCAGCTTTACGCTGTTCAACGCGTCGGGCTTGGAGCTGCCGGAAGACCGGTTCGAAGGGCCGCAGGAGAGAAAAACGCTGAAGCTTCGCAAAGGGGAAGCGCCCGACGGAGCGGAGTTGATTCCGCTGTTGCGTCAAGCCGCCTCGACGCTGTAAGAGGTTGTTCGAAAAGTCCGTTCTGGAGGGCTTTTCGAACACGTACTTAAACCGAATCCGGGAATTCCGCGAAAAATCGCAACTATGACAGAATCTGTCACTATCGCCGGGTAAGATGGATCTAGGGCAAGCTAATGCCTTAAAGGAGGATGACAGGATGTATGTTACGGTAGAGGATTTTATCGCGGAATGGAACCAAGAAGCCGCATTGACCCAGGGAATTCTGGACGGGCTGACGGACGAGGCGCTGCGGCAGAGGGTGTATCCGGAAGGGCGCACGCTGGGAAGGATCGCGTGGCATTTCGTTACGAATATTCCGGAATATTTGACGGAATTCGGCGTCCCGATGGCCGGAGCGCGCGATCCGATCGAGGTGCCGTCCGCGCGGGAAATCGCGGAAACCTTCAGGACGGTCGCCGCCGATGCGGCTGACGCGCTTGGGAAGCAATGGACGGACGATTCGCTGAAGCAAACGCAGAATGCGTTCGGGAGAATCGAATCGAACGCGACGATTCTGTTGGGATTGATTAAGCACATTGTCCATCACCGCGGACAGGTTACCGTCTTGATGCGTCAGGCCGGCCTGCCCATCCCTGCCGTGTACGGCCCTTCGAAGGAAGGCTGGGCGCGGCTGGGCGTGACGCCTCCGCTTTAAGGCGCGGCCTTAGATACGAGGAAGAAGGGCTGTCCCATAAGCCAGGGCAACAAAAATGATCGAAAAAAGAATGGGGATATATCTCCTGTAGAGCGAAGCGCCTGCCTCATACGGTCATGAAATTACCCTGTTACGGGTTAATCCATTCCTAATTTCATGACCTCGCTTCGGGGTCCCCGGAAAGTAATCGGAATAAGCTGGGAAGCTTCTCGTCACTTTCTGGGGTACATTGTAGCGAAAGGAGATATATCCCCATGTTTATAAATCGATCATTCTATGCTGCTGTCCTCTAGTGACTTATGGGATAGCCACTTCTTAAGAGCGGTTACCAGTTGTTGCCCGATACCCGGTTAACCGTGAAATTCGGGCTCTTATTCTCGCCGTAGATCGCCGTAACGCCGGGGTTGTTCACCTTCACGTTGGTGAAGCTCGCCGAGCCGACGACCGGTCCTTGTCCGTCTTCCGCCTTGGCGACGAGCTTGATGCCGTAGCGGGACGGATTGTTGATCGTAATATTCTCCAAGCGAACGTTCTGCATCGGCAGGTTTTCCGGAGACTTGGATTGGAACATCAATCCGAAGTACACCGGGTTGTTGATGTCGACGTTCTTGACGACGATGTTCTTGAAGTCCCGGTCGCCGCCGAAGAACCAGATGGCGCCGAAGTTCTGGTAATCGTTGATCTTGTCGTCCGCCCCGACGCTCGTCCAGAAATCCCCGCCCGTACGGTCCAGCGTGACTCCGTCGATGACCGTATCCAGAGCGCCGAAGCCGAGCGTGTTATACCCGAAGCTCAGGCTGCTTACGGTCACGCCGGGATACGTCAGCGTATCCGCGCCGTACAGGTTCTGGAACAGATTGTCCTGGCCGCCGTAGACGGCGAAGGCGGCCGCGCGCCGGACGTTGGTCGCGGTCAGGTTCGTGTACTTGTTGCCCACGTTGTAGGAGCCGCCCGAGTCGATCGCGCTGAACAGGGCGAACGAGTCGTCGCCGGTACCGCGGGCGTAGTTGTTGTCGATGACGTTATGGGACGAACCGTTCGTCATATTGATGCCGTCCGCGAATACGTTTTTGATCCGGTTGTTCTTGAACGTATTGTACGAAGAGTTCACTCCCCAGTACAGGCAAATAAAATGCTCGGCCCAGATGTTCTCGATGGTGACGTTCTGCATGCCGTTGCCGTCGATGAACTTGCCGGGACCGTCCTGCCTGTAGACGTAGTTGCCCCAAGCGGACAAGTTCTTGATCGTCGAACCGTTGGCCGCGGACGAAATATTAAAGCCGACGTCGGTGTTCGTCTGGTTCTGCGGAGCCATCAGCTTGGTATGCCATGGACCCGCTCCGATAATTTCGGTGGCCCGGCCGTACAGGAAGATCTTGGACGAAATCGTCCATTCGCCCGCGGGAATGAAGATCCCCTTCTTGGACGAATCCTGACGGAACTCGTTCAGAGCCTGCTTGATCGACTTGCTGGCCGACACTTCCACGTATTTGCCCGGATCCGGATTCGATGCGGGCGGAGCGACGTTCTCCGTCTCGATCATGTCCACGTAGATCCAAGGAACGTCCCCGGCGTCCTTCTGAATCCGGATTTTGGTTCCGGCCGGGTAGACCTGGTCGAGCATGAGCTGCGAATCCTCATAGAGCCAGTAGGCTTTGGAGCCGGAATTGTTGTAGCCGAGCTGGCCGAGGGTCGTCGGAGTCGCATAAACGTAGGAGTATTTGGACGTGACGGCGAAGTTGCCCTTATCCGCCCCGTTCGCGTAAACGCTGATCGTTCCGGTGGTATTCTCCGCCACGGCGTTGCGAAGGACGAACGCGTTCGCCGGCGCCGTCAGCGTGAATTCCACGTATTCCCCGGTCGCATCCAGAAGGACGGCCGAGCGTCCGGAAGCTTCTCCCGCGAAGTCGCCCGGCGTGAAGTTCGGAGCGAGTCTCGTTCCGTTGGTACTGTTGGAGGGAGCCTCCGCCTCCAGAATAGTGAAAGGCATGTTGGCGCCGCGGCCGGAATAGAGACTGGACGTGCTCGAGTTGTTCGCCTGCTTGATGGCGACTTCGTTCGCGTCCGCCGCGACCGCGGTCGTCACCGTGTAGCTGCCGTTGACCGCCGTCCACGTACCTAGAACGACGTTGGCCGACGCTCCGGCAGCCAATGCCCCGTTGTACGATCCGGTTAACGTCTGAACGGTAGCTCCCGCCGAGTTTTTCAGCACGAGCGTGATGCCGTGGGCGCCGCTCGCCGAGGCGATATTCCCCTGGTTCTTCAGGTTAACCGTAAACGTGACGGTATTTCCCGCGCTCGGATTTCCTGGCGTCCACGAGGCGGTCGCGATCAGGTCGGAGCTTTGCACCTGACCGACGACCAGCGGAGAAGATTGGGTGTAGCTGTTGTTCGATTTGTCCGTCTCGATAACCGTATTGCTCTCGTCTACCTTGGCCGTTACGGAATACGAGCCGGCATCCTTGGGTCCGACGTTGGCCGAGACGGTCGTCGACGCGCCCGCCGCGAGCGTTCCTACGGAAGCCGTGCCGACGAGGGTGCTGCCGAGATAGAAGTTGACGCTCGTGGCCGGAGATGCGACCGAACCGGCGTTGCGGACGGTGGCGCTAAGCGTGACGGCGTTGGTCTCCACGGGAGAAGCCGGAGACCATGTCAGTCCGGTGATCGTCAGGTCCGGATTCGGCGCCATGGTGCCCATAATCTGGAACTCCGCGACTTGCCCGCCCGGGGCGCCGGAGTTGGCCGTAAACCGGAGCTGCACGCTGCTCGCCGTAGCGTTCACCGGAATCGTAACCGTGTTCTGAGAAGCCGGGTTGAACGTATAAGAGGCCGCGGACACCAGATTCGCGAAGGTCGTCGAGTTCTGATCGTGTCCCAGCACTTGAATCGTCTGCGTCCGCGTCGCCCATGCGGCGGCAGGGTTGAGCTTGACCACTACGGAAGTAACGTTGGCGTTCGCCCCGAGATCCACGGTAAGCGTACTGGGATGACCGTTGCCTTCCCAATAGGTGCTCGCGTCGTTATCGTTGGCGTTCTCCGCCGTGAAAATATAAGTCGAAGAGGACGCGGCGATCGGCTTGCCGAGGGCCAGATTCGTATCGTTGCCGCTGCCGGAGCCGTTCCTCGTCACGGAATTACTTGGCGCGGATACATTGCCGGCGGCGTCCTTGGCAACGACGTAGTAGGTGACCGTCGCGCTGGAAGGCTGATTGTCCGCATAGGACAGCGTTGTTCCGTTAACGCTTCCGCGCAGCTGTCCGTTGGCGTAGATGTCATAGCCGGTAACGGCGACGTTATCCGTCGAAGCGTTCCAGGTCAACTGGATCGTGCCGGGGGACGGCTGCGTGTAAGCCAGATTGCCCGGCGCCGTTGGAGGCAGAGGATCCGCGGGTCCTCCCGGAACGAAATGGATCCAGTTGATATTGAAATCGTAGCCGCTGGCGTAGAGGCGAAGCGTTTGCGGTCCGGCGGCAAGCGTCACGTTCGCGGAGACCGTCTGCCAATTTTGCCAGCCGCCGGTATTCGGCACCGCCGTCGTCGCAAGCGTCGTTCCGCCGGATTGCAGTTGGAGCTGTCCCGTGGAGGCGAGGCTGGCGACCCGATATTCGACGGTGTACGCTCCCGCGGCTTGCACGTCCACATGGTAATCCAGCCAATCTCCGACGTGAATCCAACCGACGTTAAGCCCGCCGCCGGTATCCGTCGTCGTCTCGGTCTGGATTCCGTTCATGGCGCTGTAGTTCTCGGCTTCGATCTTGCCCGGAATGACCGAAGGCCCCGTCGGGGCGGCCCCGTAAACCTCGACCTCGGACACTTGCCCGGCGGGCCACCCCGTGTTGGCGGTGAAGAGAACGCGCACGTAACGAGCGTTGGCGGGAGCGAAGTCGATCGCGACCTTATTTCCCGATCCGGGATCGAACGTATAGTTGGCCGACGGCTTCAGATCCGAGAACGCGGTTCCGTTCTCGCTTCCTTGAACGGAGAGCGTCTGCACTCGGCTTTCCCATCCGGCCGGCAGCTTCAGGACGACTTGATCGATCGAGGCCGCGCCGCCGAGATCGACTTGAACCCATTGCGGGAATGCGCTATTGACGCTTTCCCAATACGTGGCCGAGTTGCCGTCCGTGACGTTGGCCGCTCCGTAGACATCGGCGTGACCGGACTCCGAAGCGGGTTTGCCCGCCGCCAAATTAGGGCCTCCGGCCGCTTGAACGTAAGCGGGAGCCCCGACGGAGGACAGGAACGTCCCCAAGACGAGCGCCATCGTGCAGACCCAAGCGACGACTCGCCCTTGCCTTTTCGTCATTTTCATTCTCCTCTCGAAATAGGGAATTTTCGATAGGTGCTCTAAGCTGCTTTTTCCATCCGCTCCTTCCAGGTTTTTTTCATTTTTTATCTCATGTAAGCGATATCAAGTCATAAGGCGTTCCTCCTTCCCGAAGAATTTAGGGTTGCATCCCGATCATAAAACAGGCGGCGCTTCGGGTTAAGGGGCATTTCTATCGAAATCATGTGCGGAATTATGCAAGAGTTGGAAAAAAGAAATGCCGCCCCGGATAGCGGCCGGGGCGGCGTGACGGATCAATAGTTTGTATACCTGCGATGCCTGCGATATCGGGCGACCCCGCCGTCCGGCATCCCGGAAGACGAGAGGGGAATCGTTCCCGCCGGAATGACTCCCCGAGTCGGATTACGGCCGCTCACTCACGGTCGTTCGAAGAAGGACCGGACAGATGGGTTTCCCATTTCTTTTTGAGCCGCCGGAGGAGACCGCGTTGCTTTTTCTCCAGCTTGACGACCCGGAGATATTGCAGCAGCAGGCGGTATCTGCGGTCGTCGTCGTGGCTGAGTTTGCGCATTTGTTCGAGGATGTCTTTCTGCATGAGGATCCACTCCGTCGGTTCATTAATGTGTGTCATCTATTCTAGTGCGGACGACTCAACATTTTCTGAAAAGCATGGACGATCCCCTAAAACCCCAAGGGGCTATCCCGTAAGCAGAGTTGCTTAAGATGATCGATAGTAAGGGGGATATGCCTCCTGGAGACTGCCTCAAACGCTCCTGAAATCACTTCTTAGCGGGTTTGCCATTCCCATTTCGTATTATCAGGTTATCTAGTTCAGTGAACTGGATAGCCTTTTTTCTTTGGGAGGTTTACGATGGTGGTAGCCGGGAGAACGTCATTCCTATTGGGGCTTACCCCGTTCCTGAAAC
>JAEZZE010000414.1 GCA_023418755.1 Bacillota bacterium
GTGCAGCAGGAGCAACTGGCGAGCGGCACGGCCGCCATGGCGTTCCAGGCTGACTGGATGCTGCCGGAAATCTCCAAGCGCTTCGCCGATCAAGTCAAGGACATCGGATTTTTCCCGCTGCCGTCCGAGCAGGATGCCGGCACCGTCTCCCTGTACCCGCCGAAACAGATTTTCGTCACGAAAACGTCCGAGCGCGTCGAGGCGGCCAAGGAACTGGCGAGCTTCATGACGAGGCCCGAGTCGCTCTCGATCTGGTACAAATACAACCCGGGTATTCCGGTTTACACGGGTGTCGATACGACGCTGTTCCCGGCGCAGGAGGACATCTACAAGTACATCGAGGAAGGCAAGGGCATTATCCAGATTCAGCTTCGCCTGCCTGCGGGCATTATCGATTTCGATAAAATCACCCAGGAGCTGGTCGGCAAGGGCGATGCGCAGAAAGCGGTCGACCAGATGGACAAAAACTACCGTCAAGACGGTAAAAACAAAAAAATTCCCGGCTTCGAATAAGCCGGTCGCCAGAAGGAAAACGCGGTTATGAAAAAACAGGCGAGATACCCGCTGTACTTCATTCTGCCGGCGCTGGCCGTCTACGGCTTGCTGTTCGTCTATCCGACCTTCTCCGGATTCGCGTACAGCTTCACAGACTGGAGCTCCTACAGCGACGAAGTGAATTTTATCGGACTGGACAATTACCGTTCGCTGTTCTCCGAGGGCGTGCTCGGACTGGCGATCAAGAACACGCTCGTCTATGCGCTGTTTGTCACCGTGTTCGTTAACGTCATCGGACTCTTGCTGGCGCTGATGCTTAACCGAAGCTACGGCCTCGGCAAATTCTACAGAACGGCGTTCTACACGCCGGTCGTCATCGCGCCGCTGATCGTCGGATACATTTTCACCGCCATCTACAGTCCGGAGCAAGGCATTCTGAATGTCTTCCTCCGGGCCGTAGGCCTGGACTTCCTCGCGGTGGATTGGCTGAACGATTCCCGGTACGCGCTGCTATCCATCATCATAACGGAGCTATGGCGGGGCTCGGGGTTCGCGATGGTCATTTATTTGGCCGGGTTGAAAACGATCCCGAAGGACCTGCTGGAGCAGGCCGACGTGGACGGAGCGGGGGCGGAGAGCAAATTCCGGAACGTGACGTTCCCGCTGCTGGCGACGTCGTTTACGGTCAATTTCCTGCTGACGGTCATCGGATCGCTGAAGGTGTTCGAGACGGTGCTCGTGCTGACGAACGGCGGCCCGGGCTACGATACCGAAGTGTTCAACACGCTGATCTTCCGCAATTTCTCGCGGGGCAACTGGGGATACGCGACGGCGTCCGGGCTCGTGCTGACGGTCATCGTCTCGGTCATTGCCGTGACGTTCCTGAGATTGCTGCGCAAGCGGGAGGTGGAGATGTAATGCAAGCATTGAAATGGAGGCGGGCCGGCGCCGAAACGTTGCTCGCGCTTCTGGCGCTCGTCGTCGTCGTTCCTTTCTACATGATCGCCGTGAACGCGTTCAAGGACGTGACGGAGGCGGCGCGCTTCAAGCTGACGCTCCCGGCTACGCTTAGCTTCGACAACTTCAAAGCGGTGTTCGAGGACGGCAAAATCTGGCGCGGATACCTAAACAGCGGACTGATCTCCATCGGAGCTCTCGTCTTGACGAACCTGTTCGCCGCGCTCGCCTCGTTCAGCATCCAGCGCAACGGCACGAGGCTGACGACGTTCCTGTACTATTTTTTCATCGTCGGGCTGGTCATGCCGGTGTCGCTCATTCCGACGATCAAGCTGATGATGGGGCTCGGCATTCACAATACGTATCAGGGCATGATCTTTTATTACGCCGCGGTGCTGCTGCCCTTTACGATCTTCTTGACGACGGGGTATTTGAAGACGATTCCCCGCGAGCTCGACGAATCCGGCATCATCGACGGCTGCGGCCCGCAGCGGCTGTTCTGGAAAATCATTTTGCCGCTTATGCAGCCCGTCATCGTGACGGCTTCGCTGCTGACGATCATTTCCGTATGGAACGACTTTATGGGCCCGTTCTACCTGCTGACGGACGGTTCCAAGTGGACCGTAACCGTATCCGTATATAATTATGTCGGCAAGTACAGCTCGGACTGGAATTTGATTTTCGCGGATATCCTCGTCGTCATTCTTCCGATTCTTCTCCTGTATTTCCTGCTTCAGGAATACATCGTGGAAGGCATGACCGCGGGCGCGGTCAAGGGCTGACGGAACCGGCGAGGCTGCACGAGCAAGCGGCGGGGGAGCGAGAGCCCGACGCTCGGAATGCAACGAACTGCCTTATTCAGGGGTTCAACCGAGGGTTTCGCAGAAGAAGATGTTGGCCTAGCGGCAACGAGCGGAAGAGGCGCCCACACGATCATTGAAATAGCAAGCGCGGAGGGAAGAGAAGTGTCCGAAACTTTTCAACGGCATGAAGCGGCGCTGCGTCGGTTTATTCTGTCGCAGGTCGATACGATTTTGAAGGAGCCCGTTCATTATTTAAAGCACCCTTTCGTCGATCCGGGTTCGATCTACGACGGCAATCTGTGGGATTGGGATTCGTTCTGGGCGGTGTACGCGCTTTTTAACATCGCCGAGGACGGCGGTGTCGATGAAGCGACGAAAGAGAAATATATCCGTCACGCGAAAGGCAACGTGTACAATTTCCTCGACTACCAACTCGACGACGGGTACATTCCGATGATGGTCGCGACCTTGGATTTCAATTCCGATCTGCCGGAGCCGTATTTGAACCTGAAGCGCAAGGAAGGGCTCGTCACCAACATGCACAAGCCTTTCCTCTGCCAGCAGATCGCGCTGATCGGCGGCTTCTGCGGAGATTTCGGCTGGATCGGGGAGCATTACGCCAAGCTGGAAGCTTATTTCGATTGCTACGACAGGGACTATTACAATGTCAATTGCGGCCTGTACGTCTGGGCCGACGACATTATGATCGGGATGGACAACGATCCGGCGACGTTCGGCCGCCCGCGCTTCTCCACGGCGAACGTCTATCTGAACGCTTTTATGGCGGCGGAGCTGAAGGCGATGGCCGTCATCTCCGAAGCGCTGGGGCGGCCGGACCGCGCGGAGCATTACGAGGCCAAGGCCGCGACGCTCGGCGAAGCCATCCGCGAGGAGTGCTGGGACAGGCGGGACAAGTTTTTCTATTCCGTCGACGCGGACATTAAGACGAGGCATTACGACTGGTTCCACCAGGGGCTCGGCGTGTTCTGGAAAACGCTGCCGATCAAGATCCGCGCCTGGACGGGGTTCATCCCGCTCTGGTCGGGCGTGGCGGAGCCGTGGCAGGCCGCTTATTTGGCAGAGAGCCATGCCGCCGATTATAATACGTTTAACAGTCCATACGGTATCGCTACGCTTGCGCAGGACGAGAAGATGTTCGACTGCCGGGCGACGAACAATCCGTCGAACTGGCTCGGGCCGATCTGGATCGTCTCCAACTACGTCGTGTTCCGCGGGCTGATGAGCTACGGCTTTCGGGATCAGGCGGAGGAGCTATGCCGCAAAACGGTAACGCTGCTCGGACAGGATCTGGAACGGACCGGCACGCTGCACGAATACTACGTGCCGACGACGGGGGAGCCGGTCATGAACGGCGGTTTTCTGAACTGGAATCTGCTCGTGCTGAACATGGTCGACGAACTGCGCGGAAAGCCTCCGATGAGCCGATATTGGACATGACAACAAGATGGGGGATGGCGGAGCAGTGAAAGTAATGATTACGGGAGCAAGCCGGGGCATCGGGCTGGAAATGGTCAGGCATTTCGCCGGACAAGGACAGGAGGTCATCGCGGCCGTTCGCAATCCGGACAAGGCGGACAAGCTGGCGGAGCTGAAGGGCGCTTACGGGGAACTCGTAAGCGTCGTCGAGTTGGATGTCGCGGACGAGAACTCGGTGCAGGAAGCGGCGCGGCAAGTGAAAGCGTCCCATGGCCATGTGGACGTCCTCATCAACAACGCGGCCATCGCCATCGGTCGGAAGGACGGCGTGGAGAACGCCGATCTGGACGACTACGAGGCGACGTTCCAGACGAATGTGTTCGGGCCGGTGCGGGTATGCAAGCATTTTATGCCGCTTCTTCGGGAGAGCGACCGGGCGATGATCTTGAATCTGTCTTCGGCTTCCGGCATTATACAGGACGTCCGGAGCCCGGATTATTCCTACGGCATGTCCAAAGCCGCGCTTAATATGTTCACCGGCAAGCTGCGCCACGAGCTCGCGGGCAGCGGCGTGACCGTATATGCGATTCATCCCGGCTGGGTGCGCACCGACCAGGGCGGACCGGAGGCGCCGCTGGACGTTTCCGAGCCGGCACGGCAAATCTACGAGCTCGCCGCCGGTTTGCGCAAGCCGGAGCATGACGGCTTCTTCATCCATGCCGACTGCTCGAGCC
>JAEZZE010000425.1 GCA_023418755.1 Bacillota bacterium
CTATAATAGAACGTAGAGTCGTCGCGAAATCCAATGCGAATTCGGGAAGGAGAGAAATGATGAGCGACATTGCAGTACCCTTGCTCAGACTGGAGCCGATGACCGAGCAGGATGGACGGACGATATGCGGCTGGCGCTACCCGGAGCCCTATCATTTGTTCAGATGGCCCGCGTGGGAGGATATGGTAGAGCAAGAGAAGGAATTCGGGGATCCCCTTGTCCGCGCCCGCCAATATCTGTCCGTACGGACGGACGATGACGAACAGCTGGTCGGATACGTGCAGTTGTTCCCGATGGAACGCACGGTCCGGATCGGGATGGGCTTGCGCCCCGACCGCTGCGACCGCGGCTGGGGGGCCCATCTGACCCGGCTGGTCGTCCAAGAGGCTTCCCGGAGGCAGCCCGCGGCGGAGATCGACCTGGAAGTGGAGAAATGGAATCGCCGCGCGATACGGGCCTACGAGAAAGCAGGGTTCGCCATTACGGATCAATACGACCGAAGGGCCGCTCACGGAATCGTCAGCGTGTATTGCATGGTGCATCAGGGTATGGCATAACCGCCAAGCCCCTTTCATAAAACTATAGAGAACAACCTAGAATGAGTTTGCTCCTGTCATGCAGTTTCACCAGAAAGGGCGTTAAACCCCCATTAAGGAGGCTGTAACTGAATGAAGGCGCTAAACGTCATTAGCCTGATCCTCGTGATCCTGGGAGGGTTGAACTGGCTGTCGGTCGGTTTGTTCGAATACGACGTCGTCAGCGAGCTCTTCGGAGGCGCGGATGAGGTCGGTTCGAAGATCGTGTACATTATCGTCGGTATCGCGGCGTTGTATGCGATCGCCCTGTTCCCGAAGGTCGCCAAGGACGGCTAGAGGGAAACGCAAACGGGCTGCGGAATCCCCAGGCGCCATACGCCGGGGGAATTCCGCAGCCTCCGTGTTTTACAGGCGGTCGTACGCTTTCGCCGATTCGACGTCCAGCGCGGTCAGCCCTCCGGAATGCCAGGTCGTCAGCCGCAGCGTGACCCGCTTGTAGTCGATGCCGATCAACGGGTGATGATTTTTCTCCTCCGCGACGGCGGCGACCTTGCCCACGAACGCGATCGCGTCCATGAAAGTCGGGAACACCCTGCCGCGGACGAGCCATTTGCCGTTCTCTTCGACCTTCCACCCTTCCAGCTCCGACCCTGCTTCCTCCAACTCTTTTTCCGTTAACAGCGGTACCTTCTCCATCTTCTGTTTCCTCCCTTGTCTCCCCTTTTTCCCTTTCATACGCTTTGCGTCCAGCCCGCGACAAGGCTTGTCCTTGCGGCGAATTTGCGAAAAAGAGGGTTCATCTCTAAAGCTTTCGCCCTGATCTGTCGATAAACCTATTATCGTGTCGGTTGCGAATGCATTTTCCTGTCGCGTACATATCATTCTTCCATATGCCGGGGTGTACGATGAAAAACTCAACGATTATTGGTTTGGTTCTAGGTCTGGTAGCTCTTATTTTCGGAATGTTCCTAAAAGGCGCTCCGATCATAAGCTTGGTGAACAATCCGGCCGCATACGTCATCATTCTCGTCGGGACCGCGGCTTCCGTCTTCATGGCTTTCCCGATGTCCGAACTCGCCAAGGTGCCCAAGCTGTTTAAGCTGGTATTCTCCGAGCCGAAGCTCCTGCCCCGTCAGGATCTGATCGGCATGTTCATGGAATGGGCGACGATTACGCGCCGCGAAGGCTTGCTAGCTCTGGAAGCCCGCGTAGACGAGATCGAGGACCCTTTCCTGAAAAACGGCATGCGCATGATTATCGACGGCAACGAGCAAGACTTCGTCCGGGACGTTCTGCTGGAAGACATCTCTGCCACGGAAGAACGCCATCGCGGAGGCGCCCAGATTTTCTCCCAGGCGGGCATGTACGCCCCGACTCTCGGTGTATTGGGTGCCGTTATCGGACTTGTCGCCGCACTCGGAAACCTGGAGGAGATGTCCAAGCTTGCCCACGCCGTAGCCGCCGCGTTCATCGCGACGTTGCTCGGTATTTTCACGGGTTACGTGCTCTGGCATCCGATCGCTAATAAATTGAAGCGTCTTTCCAAGCGCGAGATCGACTTGAAGCTGATGATGGTCGAAGGTCTGCTCTCGATTCAGTCCGGCGTATCCACGATCGCCATCCAGCAGAAGCTGCTGGTCTTCCTGACTCCTACGGAGCGGCTGGCGTTCGCCGAGAAGGAGGAAGAACAGCGTGAGCAGAAAACGGCATGAGCCTCACGAGGAACACGCGGACGAATCTTGGCTCCTTCCCTATTCCGACCTGATGACCTTGCTGTTGGCGCTGTTCATCGTACTGTATGCGGCCAGTTCGGCCAATACGTCGAAATTCGAAGAATTGAGCAAGGCCTTCAAGTCTGCTCTGAGCTCCGGAATCGGCATTCTGGACTCCGGAGGCCTTACCGAAGACAATCAGCTGAAGCGCCGTACGGACGATGTTCAAAACCGGCTCGACAACGGCCGGAAGAGCAAAACCCGCGAAGCCTTGCAGCAGGAAGAGCAGCAAAATCTGGAGAAGCTGAAGCAGGACTTGGACAAGTATATCCAGAAGAACGGATTGTCCACGCAGTTGGAGACGCAGCTTAACCAATCGCAGCTCCTGATCACCATCCGGGACAACGCGCTGTTCGCTTCCGGCAGCGCCACCGTCAAGACAGAATCGCAGAAGCTGGCCATCGCCATCGGCAACATGCTGCAGCAATATCCGGATTATGAGATTCTGGTTACGGGACATACCGATAATCAGCCGATCAATACGTACGAATTCCCGTCCAACTGGGAGCTCAGCTCCAAACGCGCCATCAACTTTATGAAAATATTGCTCCAGAACGAAGCCTTCGATCCGAAGCGATTCAGCGCGATCGGCTACGGGGAGTTCCGTCCTCTGGATAGCAACGACTCCGAAGCCGGCAGAGCCGTGAACCGCAGAGTCGAAGTTTCGATTCTGCGCAACTACGTAGAACCGGCGGCGGAAGGGTCCCAGGACCTTACGCTGAACGCGATAGCCGCCGAAGGCCAAGCCGCTCAATAAACTTTCGGAACGCCCGGAGCTTCTCTCCGCGGCGTTCTATTCCTTTCTAGCCTGCATTGTCCCGATCTAGCCTGTCTTCGCCGAAGATCCCCCCCCCCTCTGGCTCGCGACGCTTCTCACCCGGCTTCGGCCGAACCCGTCTACGTGGGTTGAGCGTCCTTCCCTTCTTTCTCGGAGAGAATCTCCTCGGCCTCCATTGTATCGGCAGCCGGCCGCTTTTCCCATTGGCGGAGCAGGGCGGCCAGTTCCTCCCACGTCACCTTGCGTTCGGGATGCGGCGCCGGATCGGGAAGCAGCCGGCGATTCTGAAGCCACTTCATCTGATCGCTGAAGAAGGAGGACCAGTCCACCTTGCCTGGTGTCCGCGCGGCCGCCCGGACGGAGGGCGCCTGCTCCTGGCGGTAGACGGGCAGCTTGGCCGGAACTCCCGTGCCGTTCCACTCCAGCACGCCGCGCCACATCGCCACAATGTAATGGCCATAACGGGAGTTGCCGTGATGCGACCATTTGCCGCTTAGATCCTCCCAGCATGGCGCCTTGCCTCTCCAGCCGGCGCGTTCAATGTAGACGATCGGCCTGTCGTCCGACAGCTTCGTCTCGGCCGGCATCGGCTGCACCGCGGCGAAGGTATGCAGCATCTGGACGCGGGAGGCGATCGCGGTCTCATCTCCCCACTGCGCCCTTACTTGCGGCGCCCAGTCCGGGCCGGAGAACTCGGCGGTCCACCATCTCGTATCGTAGGCTGCTTGGCAGTAAGCCACGTCTCCGCGAATCCCGTATTGCCGTCCAAGCCGAATGTAGCTCTCCGCCACGTCCGGCGCCTGCGGGTTTCTTCTTCTCGCGTAAGCGAGCAAACGATCGGCGGTACAGGTCGGCTCGCCGAGCAGCGACAGCTTGCCCG
This sequence comes from Bacillota bacterium, assembly GCA_023418755.1. GTDB lineage: Bacteria > Bacillota > Bacilli > Paenibacillales > Paenibacillaceae > Cohnella. The sequence goes on from JAEZZE010000425.1 coordinate 3,967, forward strand.
TCGGTTCAAACTCGGGATGACTTCGAAATACCGAATCCAGCGTTTCCATCCGAGATGCCCTCCTCGATTTCCCGGACGGATTGTCCGAGTTGCTCATTCATCTATATTCGGGAAAGCCGAGGATTTGAACTTATTTGCCAACCTGATACAATTATATTCGGTTATTCACATCGTTATAAACATAATCTGTGCATAACTCTGTGGGTAACTGGGTATTTATCCACAGACTTGTGCACAGCATGTTAACATCGAATACACGTTCGCGGAGTAAGGGGATTTAGAATGAGTTCGATTGAGGATGAACGTTGGATGAAAGAAGCGATCCGGCAAGCCCGGCATGCCGAATCGCTGGGAGAGGTTCCGATCGGGGCCGTCATTGTTCGCGACGATGCGATCGTCGGCGCGGGATACAACTTGAGAGAGCGCGACCGCGACCCGACCGCGCATGCGGAGATGATCGCCATTAGACAAGCCAGCGAGCATCTCCAGGCTTGGCGGCTGCTGGGCTGCACCTTGTACGTTACCCTTGAGCCGTGCCCGATGTGCGCGGGAGCGATCTTGCAATCCCGCGTCGAGCGCGTAGTATACGGAGCCTCCGATCCGAAAGCCGGCTGCGCGGGCACATTAATGGATTTGCTGCAGGATTCCCGCTTCAATCACGCATCTCCTTGGACTTCAGGAGTGCTTCAAGAGGAATGTTCGGCTTTGCTCACCGACTTCTTCCGAAGACTGCGCAGCCGATAACGCGGTAACCGTGCAGGCGTTATTCAGCTTTCGTACTTCCGATTCCTCCTTGCGAAGACGTTGAAGCTGAACAATCAAGCGATCGGCCTCCTCGCTGACCGCTACGATTTCCGGATCGGTCAGATTGCCGAGGTCGTTCGCCATTTCGCATAATCGACTCTGCAGCAGTTGGAGGCGCCTTATTAATTCGGTAGTCTCCAATGTCGTCATCTGGCCGCACCTTTCCATAATCATTATCGTCGTTGAAATTTGTCACACTTCGTCGCTGAACGCTAGGATTATTGAACTATTCTCATTATAGGACAAAATTATCCATTTTTTTGTAGAATGCTGTCGAGTTCAAACGCCCATTTCCAATTAATTTTTCGACAAATGTAGGACTTTTCGGCCAGTCCGAAGGATCGAATTCGTAATCAATGAAAGGAGCGCTAACCCTTGAGTCTCCGCATCTTGCTCGTCGAAGACGACGACTCCTTGCATCGGGGCATCCAATTCACCTTGCGGCAAGAGGGCTTCGAGGCGGTCGGAGCGCGCAGCTTGACCGAGGCGCGAAGCGTCCTGCACGGCAACGAGTTTCACCTGCTCCTTCTGGACGTACAGCTTCCCGACGGCAACGGGTTCGACTTCTGCGAAGAAATCCGGAGGGATCGCGACATCCCCATTATCTTCCTGACCGCCAGCGACCAAGAATTCGACATTGTCCGCGGACTGGATCTGGGGGGCGACGATTACATTACGAAGCCGTTCCGCCTCCGCGAATTCCTCTCGCGCATCCAGGCCGTGCTTCGCCGCAGAGGCCCCGTCGGACGCAGAGAGGATATCGTCGTCTCCGGGTCTCTGACGCTTCACGTCGACGAAATGCGTCTGGACAAGCTCGGACAGGACATTCCGTTAAGCTTAACCGAATTCCGCCTGATGCTTCTGTTCATGACGCACCCCCGCGCGGTTTTGTCCAGGGACCAGATCATCCGGCACGTCTGGCCGGACGGCGCCGAAGCGCTGGATGACAATACGCTGGCCGTCAACATCCGCAGACTGCGGGAGAAAATCGAAGAAGATCCCCAGAACCCCCAATGTATCGTAACCGTCCGAGGAGCCGGATATCGATGGAACGTCTAGAGAACGATAAGATCGGATTCGCCCGGCAGTGGCGCAATCCTCCGAACCGGAGGCTTGCCTTGATTTTGTCCCTGCTCTTCGCGCTGTTCGTCGTTTCTTCCTTGCTCTACAGCCACTATTCCGCCGAGAGGCTGAAGAAGGAATGGCTGAGCCGCGAAGCCGCGATGCTCGGCACTCTGGCGTCGGAGCGCCCGGAATGGGCGGAGGAATGGATCGGGTTGCTTACCGCTTCCGGCCAAGCTTCTCCGAACGCGACGGCTCAAGGAGATCGATTGCTCGAACGCTACGGCATGAGCGCGACGACCGATTCTCGCTGGCTTCCCGCGATCGGCGAGCATCGCAGCCGAACGGCTTGGACCCTGCTCCTGGGCGGCGCCTGCTTCTTCGCGCTGGCTGCCGTGCTGCTCTACCGCGAGAACGTTCGGCAATCCCGCGTGCTTCGCAAGCTGGCGGTCTCCATGGAAGACGCGGTAAAGCGCAACGAACCGATCTCCTACCGTCTCTACGAGGAGGGGGATATCGGCCTGTTGGCCAGCGGAGCTCAGGAGCTTTCCCAGCGGCTGAAGTCTCCGGTCGACGCGGCCAAAGGCGCAGGCGGCATCGTCCGCGAATCGTACCGGCGAGCGCGAATTCCTTCGCTTCTTCATCTGATTGGAGTCGAAGGCCGCATGGCGTCGAATAACATTCGCCGCAATCGGACGAAGTTTCGGATTACGACCTTCTCGATCGTGATCAGCATTATGCTGTTTATCGTGTTCCACTATTTTACGCAGCAGACATTGACGATCACGACAACGACGAACGAAGACGACAGAATCGCCTTCCAGCTTTACCGGAACGCGCTCCCGGACAAGGCCGGAAACGCTCCCTCGCCGGAAGAGCGGATTCCGGACGAACTGATGGAAGAGATCGGCGCGCTGCCCGGAGTAGAAGCCGTCTACGGCGTGTACGACGCCATAACCCTTCCCTTTCTAGTGCCGGAAGCGAAGCTGAATGGCGATTCCCGGACAGCCGCAACGGATTACGAGAAAACGTATGCCGGCGGAGAAGAGAGCAACCGGATTCCGGCTCGCGTGCAGATTTACGACGAGGCGAGGCTCAAGCAAGCCTCCAAATATTTGCATTCGGGGACGGCGGACCCGGCCCGGCTCTCGGAAGACGACAACGTTCTGCTCATCCAGACGATCAGACCTCGCATGGACAACGGGAAGAACGCGATTATGGACTTGACCCGCTACAAGGTCGGAGACCGAATCGCCCTCTGGACGAACGCCGATTCGGATGGCGAAGAGCCGGATATCCGGGAAGTGACGGTGGCGGGCATTCTGACGGAATCGCCGTTCGATGCTTCTTACCATAGCAGCATGCCGACGATCATCGGGACTCGGTCGACATTCGCCAAGCTGCTGGAAGCGGCGGCGGGCGCGTATCCTTCCTCCGAATACGACGCCGAGCGGCATGGCTTGGAGATTGCGCTGCGAGACGGCGCGGACATGGAGCCGATTCGCGCGAAGCTGCGGGATATCGCGCGCGCGCATCCCGGAAGCCGGCTGATCGATTTTGCCGAGAACCAGAAGGAAGCGCGCAATTTCAACATTCAGATGCGAATCTACGTCTACGGCTTCCTGGTCGTCATCGGAGTCATCGGCAGTCTCAATATTATCAACACGGTGCAGACGAACCTGCTGCTGCGCCGCCGGGAGATCGGCCTTCTGCAGGCGGTCGGCATGACGATGGGACAAATCCGCAAGATGGCGACCGCGGAAGGGATCTGGTTCGGCGTGATCGGGAGCTTCTGGGGCATCCTGCTCGGCGCTGGATTTTGTTACTTCCTCTATGGGCAACTGAGGAACGTTCAAAGCTTTCCGTTCGAATTCCCGTGGGGAGCGTCGCTGATCGCCTGCGCGGCCGCCCTGTTCGTCGGCGTAATCTCGGTTCAAGGACCGCTTAGAAGAATGGAGAAAGCGAACCTGCTCGAGGAATTGCGCGAGGAGGCTTAGCCTAAGCTTGATTCTGGAGCCTAAGCAGGACTTTCGTACTCTCTTACTCCAAAAGGCCCAAGCGAGTCGATGTAAGTCAATTAATTAGCGTAGGAAAAAGGCGATCCCCTGGCCGCTCTCCATATATGGATACGCTGGGGGATCGCCTTTTTTTCGTTCATTCGGCTTTGGCCGGACCGCAAGATTCGCGCACGATAAGCTCCGTCGGAACGATCTCCGCGGGAGGAGCGAGCGTCTCGTCGGTTATCAGCTCGTCCAGCAGCTCGACCGCCTTCCGTCCGATCGCGATCATATCCTGCCGCACCGTCGTCAGCGCCGGCTTCACGTAACCGGCGAGCTCGATATCGTCGAATCCGAGCACGGAGATGTCTTCCGGTACGGACATCCCCGCTTCCCGGATCGCTTCGATCGCCCCGATCGCGCTCATGTCCGAGCAGCAGACGACAGCCGTCGGCGGCTCCGGCAAGGCAAGCAACCTCCGCATCGCCTCATATCCCGCTTCCCGGGTGAAATCCCCTTCCGTCGTGTATTCCTGACGGTAAGGGATATCCGCCCGCGCCAATCCCGCCCGAAATCCTTCGAAGCGATTCATATCCACGTAGGAATCCTTGTTTCCGCTTATATACGCCAATCTGCGATGCTTCAGCTCGGCCAAGTACGAGACGGCCCGCTCCATCGCTTCCCGGTTGTCCGAGCTGATGTACCCGGCTCGTCCCTCCCGAATGTCCAGGTCGATGAACACGGCGGGAATGCCGGATTCGATCAGCTCTCCGAAATCCGTGCTTTCATGCTGGAAGCCGAAGACGACGACCCCCTCGACATTGCGGCTCTGGCAGTGCCGGACAAAGCTGTACTCCTTGCTCCAGGACATCTGGGCCAGGTAGATCAGATCGTAGCCTTTCGTCCGCAGCGCTTGCTCCATTCCCGCAAGAATCCGGGTGAAGAAAGGATGGGCCAGTCCCGTCGTCAGGAAAATCCCGATCGTCATCGAACGGCGGCCTACCAAAGACCGGGCCGCCGAGTTCGGCCGGAACCGCAGCTCCTTCACGTATTTCAACACTTTCTCTTTCGTTCGCTCGTTAACCGTCGTATAGCCGTTCAATACCTTGGACACGGTCGCCACCGATACTCCGGCCGCCTTCGCCACATCCCGTATGT
>JAEZZE010000382.1 GCA_023418755.1 Bacillota bacterium
TCTCCGACCCGCTTAACCTCCACGTTGTCCGCATCCGACTTCCCTTCCGGCGTGTCCGCCGATACGGGATTGGGAATCAGCAGCATCAGCCTCCGGAGGTCTGCCTCGACTTCGGCCAACTCGGCCTCCAGAACGCCCAATTCGTCGTTCGTCGCCTGCGCCTCCCGTTTGACCGGCTCCGCTTCTTCCCCGGCCCCCTGCTTCATGAGCCTTCCGACCAGCTCCGACAGCCGGTTACGCTCCCCGCGCAGCCTCTCGACCTCCCGGAGCAGTCTCCTTCTTCGTTCGTCTAGTTCCAGCAGCTCCGTTACCGACAGGGCAATGCCTTTGCCGTCGGCCGTCCGCTGCAGCAGCTCGCCATGCTCGCGTATATACGCCATTTCCAACATTGCTCTTCCTCCTATCCGCGTCTCCTGCGAAAATCGTTCATAAACTCGGCATGCGCCTTGCAAGCTTCCTTGGGTACCGCGTTGTAGGCCGAAGCGCGCAGCCCTCCGACGCTGCGGTGGCCCGCCAAGCCGACGAAGCCTTCCCGTTCCGATTTCAGCACGAACTGCTTCTCGAGCGCTTCGTCCGCCATCCGCCCTGTCGCGTTCATCATCGAACGGTACGGCTTCTCCACGATCCCCCGGTAAAATCCTTCTCCGGCGTCGATCGCTTCGTAGAGATGCCCGATCTTTCGTTCGTTCCGTTTCTCCAGCTCCGGAATGCCGCCTTGGCGCGGTCCACTCCAGCGTCAGCTTCATCATGTAGATCGCATGGACCGGAGGCGTGTTATAGAGCGAATGGTTGTCGCCATACATCTCCAGCAACGAAAGTCCCTGATCTCCATATTCGACGAACGCTTCCTTCGCTTGCTCCAGCACTTCCAGCGGCAGCGCCGCCGGCCCCGGGTTGAAATTCCAGCTTCTCTTTACGGTTCCTCAACCTTCCCTTCGTTAGGTGTATACGACAAAAGACGCCCCTCGTCCGAATTGGGACGAGGAGCGTCTGCTCGCGGTGCCACCCAACTTGACCGGAACGCGGCGCGTTCCGATCCTCTTGGTTCCGCGATAACGGGCGGGGCCGGTAAGCTTAGGATACGGCGCGGGCGAGCCGGGCCGTTCTTGACGAAAACGCCTCCGAGTTGGATGCTCTTCACAGGCATGATCCGAATGTGTAATTGTTCATTATACTAGCGCCTTCGGCTTCAACTGTCAAGTATTGTTCGATCGCTCTGTCGTTCGATCGCTCCGCACGCATTGCTCGCTTAGAAAGGGAAAAACAGCGGAAGCGCGGCGACCATTACGACGCCCATAACGAGCTGGAGCGGCAGCCCGACCTTGATATAGTGCGAGAACCGGTAACGGCCGGCCGACATGACGAGCGCGTTCGGCGGGGTGGAGAACGGCGAGGCGAAGCACATGCTCGCTCCGACCGATACGGCGAACAGAAACGGATACGGGCTGACGCCGAGCTGTAGCGCGGCCGCCAGCGCGATGGGCGCCAGCAGAATGGCGCAGGCCGTGTTGCTGATGAACAGCGTCAGCAGCGACGTCGTGAAGTAGACGCCCGCCAGCAGAACGAGCGGTCCATACCCGCCCAGCAAGCCGACCATGCCGTCGGACAGCAGCGCCGCCGCTCCCGTCTTCTCGATCGCGATCGACATCGGGATCATGCCGCCGATCAGCACGACGCTCTCCCAGTTGATCGTCTTGTAGGCGTCCTCCATGCTTCGCACGCAGCGGAACGCGACCATCAGCACCGCCGCGACCATGACCGACGCCACGGCCGGAATCAGCTCCGAGATAAGCAGCAGCACCATCAGGCCCATAATGCCGGCGGCGATCGGCGCCTTGTTGTCCATCGTCACCTTGCGCGCTTCTTCGCTCGGCTGGCCGACGACCACGACGTCCGGCTCGGTGGCGAGACGGGCGATGTCGCGCCACGCTCCCTGCACGAGCATCGCGTCGCCGAAACGCATCTTCTCTTCCTTCAGGTTGTGCAAAAGATACTGGTCCTTCCGCTGGATGCCGAGAATGTTCACATGGTATTTCTCGCGGAAGCCCGATTCCTTGATCAGCCGGTTAATGAGCCGCGAGGTCGGCGTGAGCATCACCTCGGCGATGCCGACGTCCTCCGTCGCGTACTGCTCGGAGCCGGCCGTCCGCTTGTTCTCCGGAACGCGGCGGTCCATCATCTTCAGACCGCCCTCGCTCGCGAACGCTTGAACGCTCTCGAAAGGACCGTGGACGTACAAAATGTCCTCTTCTTCAATGACCGTATGCGAGCCGGCGATCTCCTGGTTGATCGTCTTGAAAAACTGGTTTTTGGCCGAAATTTTACGCCGAATCTCGATAATGTTCAAGGCATGCTTGGCGGAGATATCGAGTTCGTGCAGCCGTTTGCCGCATACCGGCGAGCCGGCCAAGACCTGGACGCGGTACAGATTCTGCCTGAGCTGGTACTGTCCGGCGAGATCCTGCAGCGAGCGTCCCCGGCGGCCGTCCTCCGCATCCCGGTCGTTCTTCGGCAGGAACCTGCGAAGGAAGAGCAGCGACAAGACGCCTACGGTGATGCAGACCAGGCCGATCGGCGTAAACGTGAAAAACGAGACGCCCGCGTATCCCGCCGCTTGAAGCGTCTCCTGAATGACCAGGTTGGGAGGCGTCCCGATCAGCGTCAGCATGCCGCCGAGACTGCTGGCGAAAGCGAGCGGCATCAGCAGCCTCCCCGGATTCGTCCCCGCGCTCATCGCAAGGCTGACGACGATCGGCATCATGACGGCGATCGTGCCCGTATTGCTGACGAACGCGCCGATCGCCGATGTGACGATCATGATCATGACGAGCAGACGGGTCTCGTTCGTTCCGGCCAGCTGCAGCATTTTGCTGCTGACCATTTTCGCCAGACCGGTCTGGAAGATGCCGCCGCCCACGACGAATAGGCCGACCATCATGATGACGACGGAATTGGAAAATCCGGACAGCGCCTCCGCGGGCGTGAGAATGTCGCATAGCATTAACAGAATAAGCGCTCCGACGGCTACCAGGTCGGAACGCACTTTGCCGGATATGAAGAGGACAGAAGCGAGCGACAATACAGATAGAGTTACGATCATCGGTCCGTTCAAGGTCTGGCTCCCGTTCGTTGGATTGGCGGGCGGTCCCGTCGGACGCCCCGCCTTGCTCCCATTTAAGCACGGCTAATCCGCGGGCGTCAACTTCCCGCCGGGGCTGCCGCCGTTAGATCGCAAGCGGCTTTTGATCCAAGAAGCGGTTCAGCTTCTCCGTGCAGAGCAGCATAATCGCGGCAAAAGCAACGATAAAGAAAGGCAGGACCCCGATCGTGGAACACGACGCCAGCGCCCCCAAGAGAGGAGGCACGAAGGTGCTGCCCGTATAGGCCGCCGCCATCTGGAAGCCCATGACGGATTGGGAATGCTTATTCCCGAACCGCGCAGGCGTCTCGTGCAGCATGCACGGAAAGATCGGCGCCAACCCCAATCCGATGATCATAAATCCCGCGAGCGCGAAACCGGAAGGCAAAGGCAGCGCGAGCAGCACCGTGCCGAATAAAGCCGTGAGCTGCCCATAGCGGATAAGCGAACGATTGCTCACCCCGAAGGTAATAAAGCCCGTAATCATGCGCCCGACCGTAATGCCGACGAAAAACAGGGAGACCCACTCCGCCGCCGTCGACGCGGGCAGCTTTTTCATTCCGACAAGGAAGCTGCTTCCCCATAATCCGACGCTGGCCTCTACGCCGCAATAGAACAGAAAGGCGATCATCGAGATCTTGACCCCTTTAATCCGCCACGGCTTCGCCGGCCCGGATTCGGATTCCGGCGCTAGCTCCTCCGGTTCATGGCGGCCTTCCGGATGGTTCCCGCGGCTTCTTGCGGCGACCTTATCCCACAAAGGAAGGGAGAATAACAGAATCAGCACCAATGAACCTTGGACGGCGGCAACCGTGAGATAGCCTTGCCTCCACAGATCTTGACCGGAAATATAAGAAGCCATAATCACCGGGCCCAGCGTCGCGCCTACTCCCCAGAAGCAGTGCAGCCAACTCATGTGATGGGCCTTGTAATGCACGGCGACGTAGTTGTTCAGCCC
>JAEZZE010000054.1 GCA_023418755.1 Bacillota bacterium
CGAAAGTCATGAGATTGACGACGTCGCGTTTTTTACGAAGCAGGTCGTGACTTGGGTTCAAGAAAACCTCGATTTTGGCGTGACGATCGGACTTGGGGAACTTGTCGCAGGGCCGGAAAACATTAGCGCATCCTATGAACAAGCGTTGCACGCCTTGCAATTCAAAATGACGTTGGGCAATGGTCGGGTGATCAGCCACTGGGAGGTTCCCGAACCTAACGAAACGGCGATGCAAAATATAGACATTAACGGCTTAATATCGGCCTTTAAGCTCGGGGAAACCCATTGGGAGGAAGAATACGATCGGTATATGCAAGCCCTTCAAACCGAAGTCATGCCGAGAAACGTCTTGATTCGCCGGGTTGATTTTTTAATCTATCAATTCTCGAGGGTGTTCCAAGAGTTAAATACGGATTACCAGGATATATGGCAGAAGGATGCGGTTCCATCCATCAATCAGCTGATGAGCCAGTTCGATACGTTCGAGGACCTGAAAGAAGGCTTGTCGGCTATTCTTCGCCAGACGGATCAACGATTGGCGGAACTAAGGATGGATCGATCCTATTCCACTGCGATGAAGGAAGTCAGGCAGTATGTCAATGAGAGCTTCAGCAATCCGGACTTGTCCTTAAACCATTTGAGCCAAGCCTTCGAATTGAATCCGAAGGTGGTCAGCCATCTGTTCAAGGAAGAGTTTGGAGAAAAATTCGTAGATTATTTGGCCAACGTAAGAGTGGAGAAAGCGAAGACGTTGCTCTCGTCTACAAGCTTATCCGTTCAGGAAATTGCGCTTCGGGTGGGATATACGCACTCCTTCTCTTTTATACGCGTATTTAAGAAGATTGTAGGCATGACGCCAGGGGATTACCGTAAACACGCCTAGCAAGAAATATGTGCAGCAGCAGAAAAAGGTTTACGATACTGCGATATGGGCTTAACGACGACACCTCAGCCATGATGAACGTTCGAGTTATGAATCTTGTGCATGCCGTTGAATCATGCGGATTGCCCTGCGGGCTTGCTGTCGCTATTGTTGTTTACAGATGCGATCGCAATCCAGTCGAACAATGAGGTGATCATCTTGGACACGGCCGGGGAATCCACTTTAGGCCGTACGGTAAACCTTCGCGCTAGAAGGAAGTCGGACCGAAAACGGTTGAGGCAAAACATACCTTACTTTATATTGTTTGCTCCAGTTATCGCGTACTTTCTAGTATTCAAGTATGCGCCGATCGGCGGACTGATCATTGCCTTCAAAGACTACAATTTCCAAGATGGAGTCTTCGGCAGCCCTTGGGTTGGCTTAGCCCAATTCGAGACGCTATTCAGCAACCCGCAAACGTTGCAGATTATTCGAAATACTTTTGTATTGAGCGTGTTGTCTCTGATTATCGGATTTCCGTTTCCGATCTTACTGGCCATTCTAATGAACGAGGTTCGTTTATCGTGGTTCAAACGGTCCGTCCAAACTCTCGTATACTTACCCCATTTCTTATCTTGGGTCATCGTATCCGGGATGGTCGTGACGATCTTCGCAACGGAAGGCGTCATTAACAATCTCTTTTCGAGTTTGTTCGGCGAACCCTTTACTTTCTTGTATCGGGAAGGCTCGTGGCTATCCATATTCATCGGGTCAGGGATTTGGAAAGGGGCCGGTTGGGGCGCAATCATCTACTTGGCAGCACTTTCCGCCATCGATCCGGCCTTGTACGAATCGGCCAGTATAGATGGCGCGAATAAATGGAGACAAATTCGCCATATCACGCTTCCCGGTATCGCTCCTACGATTGTAATTGTTTTTATTTTATCTGTAGGAAGCGTCATGGAGGTCGGGTTTGACCAAGTCTTCACCTTGCAGAACTCAGCCGTGTATTCCGTCTCGGAGGTTATCAGCACCTATTCCTATAAGATCGGTTTGAAAAATTTGCAATTCAGCTTAACCACCGCCATGGGGCTATTTGAATCGCTAGTCGGACTGGCTCTTGTACTGATTACGAATGCCGTTGCTCGCCGTTACGGTCAAGGCTTGTGGTAATAGGAGGCAACATGAAACCTACAACTGGTGACAAAGCGTTTTATGCAGCTAATTACGTACTTCTGACGCTGATCGGTTTAAGCTGTTTATTGCCAATGGTTCATATTATGGCGTTATCTTTCAGCGATTCTCAGTCCGTTATCTCCGGTAAAGTGGTATTCTGGCCCGTCGGTTGGACTTTGGAGTCGTACTCTAACCTGATCTCGGGAACTAACATTATTCATGCATTCAAGAACAATGTGATCCTGACGGTCGTAGGCACGGTCCTAAGCATGTCCTGCACGATTCTTGCGGCCTACCCATTATCTCGGCGAGATATGTATGGACGACGGATATTTTCGCTCGCTATTGTGTTCACGATGCTGTTCTCGGGCGGGATTATTCCCAGTTACCTCGTCATTAAATCGCTCGGCTTATTGAATTCGTACGGCGCCATCTGGCTGCCGGGTTTGGTCAGCGTGTTCAATATGCTGGTCATGAAATCGTATTTCGAAAGCTTGCCTGCTGAAATGGAGGAAGCAGCCAGGATGGACGGATGCAATGAATGGAGATTCATTCTACGAATTGTGCTTCCGTTGTCGATGCCGGTTATTGCTGCCCTGACTCTATTCTACGCGGTAGGATTCTGGAATCAGTTTATGAGCGTGCTTATTTATATGAACGACACGTCCAAGTACAATTTAACGGTTATGGTCCAACAAATGATTAAAAGTCAATCCATGCTGCAGGATTTGAATAACATGCAGCCGGAGGATGCGGCGAAGCTGACGCCGGAAACGATCAAATCAGCTGGTGTTATTGTGATGTTGGTTCCCATGCTCGTGGTCTACCCATTCTTGCAGAAGTACTTCATGAAAGGCGTCATGATTGGCGCAATTAAAGGATAATGCCGATATTTTCAGGAGGATGACAACGATGAATACAAGAAAGAAAGCGGTAACAGGCCTTACTCTAGTATTAGCGACTTCGCTTCTGGCAGCCGGATGCGGGAATGGAAATAAAGCGGAGAGTCAGGCAAGTAACAGCGAGAATGGCGAGAAACGAGGAAAGATTACTTCATCCGTTTATGATCGGGGTTCCGTTCCGGCAAGCGAAGGAAAGATTGAGGACAATCGCTGGACGAAGTGGTTGAATGAGAACGGGCCGGTAGATGTAACGTTTACTGCGATACCCCGGTGGGAATTCAAGGAGAAGTTTAACGTTCTGTTCGCGTCCGGGACAGCGCCGGACCTCATCTTCGAATACGCAACCAGCTACCGCAACGAGCTCATTAGCCAGAAGCAGTTGATGCCGCTCAACGATCTAATCGAAGAACACAGCACGGAATACAAGGCACTGCTTGAAAAATATCCAATTCTAAGAAAAGTCGCCGTTCGCGAAGATGGCAACCTGTATGAATTCGGTCGCATTAACGGCTTGGCAACGAATCAGGCGCTTTACGTTCGCAAAGACTGGTTGGATCAATTGGGTTTGCCCGTTCCGAAGACGGTAGAGGAATTCTATGAAGTCGCGGAAGCATTCGTGAAAAATGATCCCGACCGGAACGGGAAGAAGGATACGCTGGCTTTCGGTATTACCGGCGTAGGCGCTCAAATCATTAATGCGATGTTCCAGGACGTAGGTTATAGAGTTCAGGATGGGGCAATGGTTCGGACTTGGGAGAATAGCGTCGCTAAAAATAACTTGATTAAGAAAATGTACGACAATGGCTTAATCGATAAAGACTTCTTGTCAGATCAGAATGGCGAGAAGGCCAAGCAGGATTTCATCACAGGCAAGATGGGTTTTTACGGCGCTAACGGAGGCGGAATGTCGGATGGATATACGATCTTCACTGCTCTAAAGAAAAATGTTCCGGATGCCGTTGTCATGGCGATTCCGCTGCCAGCCAGTTCGTATGGCCAATTCAGCCCGTCGATCCAAAATCCGGTTCAAGCGACTGCGGCGATTAACGCGAATGCGAAGGATCCGGAATCGGTTATGAAATATGTGGATTTCCTTGTGAAGGAATCCACGATGAAAACGATGCAATTCGGTTTGGAAGGCGAAAACTATAATACCGGAGAGAATGGCTGTCCGGCGCCGACCGACCCGAATAAAAACAAGGATGAACTTGATTGGAACATTGACCTGCGCATGCTGGTATCTCCTGCGTTCTTCGGCGTTTGCGGGAAATACGAGAATCAACTGGATCAGAACAACCCGATCGATAAGGAATTTCTGCAGATTATCAAAGAGGCGGATGAGGCTTACCTCACGCCGGAACGTCCGATCGCGGATTATACGCACGGTGAATATATGCCATCATTGCCGAAGGATCTGCAATTGATCGTAACCAATACCGGCGAGCAAATGAACAGCTATTTCCAGCAAGCATTGGTTGGCGGAAATAAATATACGGTGGAGCAAGCAGCGAAGCAAGCGCAAGATTTCTGGGAGAAAGCCGGCGGCAAGAAAGTGGACGAGTGGATGGCGAATTGGTATCAAACCAATAAAGACACCGCGATTCTGACCCCTGATTTGTATCATATCAAAATCGATTAAGACAACGGCATAGGAGGATCGAGCACATGGAGAATCCGATTTTCAAACGTATCCTCCCTGCTCCTGTCCATGGGGGCTTCAAGCAAGAAGATTACTTCATATGGTGCGGGTCGTGCATTCGGGGCGAGGATGGCCGCTACCATCTATTCGCCTCAAGATGGCCCAAGGAATTAGGCTTTGGCGTGAATTGGCTGTTCAATTGCGAAATCGTTAGAGCTTCAAGCGATGTACCGGAGGGACCCTACCAATTCGAAGAAGTCGTATTGGGACGTAGGGGACGGGAATATTTCGACGGAATGAACCAACATAATCCATACATCCAACGTTGGAATGGAACCTACTACCTTTACTACATGGGTACAACTTACGGAGGCCCAATACCTGGCGCAGGCGATTCGGTCTCATCGGAACGCGGGAGTGAAGTGTGGAATAATAAGCGGATCGGGCTTGCCGCGTCCAAGTCTGTATTCGGGCCTTGGGAGCGGTTGGATAAGCCCTTATTGGAACCTCGTCTAGGAAAGTGGGATTGTACGATAACGACTAATCCTGCGGTCGCCATTCTCGAGGACGGAACAACCTATATGATCTACAAGTCGAGGGAATATGCAGGATCCACGCTTCAGTTGGGCGTTGCGATTGCCGACCATCCGGCAGGCCCGTTTCGCCGCTTATCGGACGAACCGATTCTGCACTTTACGGATCCGAATCTGCATGTCGAGGACCCTTATTTGTGGCACGATGGCACTCTCTTTCATCTCCTCATCAAGGATGATGTCAAGAATGGTTCCGAGGGATTGACCGGGGAATGGGGATCAGGCGTGTATGCGACAAGCACAGATTGTCTTCAGTGGACGATTCACCCCGCTCCGAAGGCTTACTCCAGGACCGTTGCATGGGATGATGGCAGCGTCCGGGAAATGTGCAATCTGGAAAGACCTTATCTATTGTTTCACGAGGGGAAACCTACCCATCTCTTCCTGGCAACGGGCAATGGAGATAAACCTTATCAATTCACTCATACATGGAATATGGTCATCCCGCTGAAGGTATAAGACCCAAGAGTACCAGTGCCCCCGGTTGCCGACGATGACCCCGATTAACAAAGGAGCACGCCCGCGGCGTCTGGAACAGGCGCTTGGGTGTGCTCCTTTGTTACAGCACGATCTCGCGCCCGCGCTCGGCGGACTCGTAAATCGCGGACAAGATTTTGATCATATCGACGCCGTGCTCCGGCGTAATGATCGGCTGCTCCCGGCCGAGCACGCATTCGACGAAATGCCGGATGTTGGCCGTATGCTGCGGCACCGCGGCCGTCGTGAACAGCGGCTGCTGGTTGATCAGCGCGCCTTCGTTCTCCGTGAACAGGCTCAGCTTGTCGTTGATCAGGCTGAAGCCGCCCTCGGTGCCCCTCCATTCGAGGAACTTCTTCTCCTCCTCGATGTTGGACGCCCAACTGAACTCGATCTGCAGGGACGCGCCGTTATCGAAGCGAATAAAGCCCGCGGCCAAATCCTCGACGTCGAACGTGCCTTGCGGAATCTGGCCCGAAGCGTCGGGACGGTCCGCGAACTTGCGGTACGTCGAGCCGGATACGGTGACCGGCTTCGGATTGCCCGCCAGCCACATCGCCATGTCGATCATGTGTACGCCGAGATCGATCAGCGGGCCGCCTCCGGACAGCTCCTTCGTCGTAAACCATCCGCCGCGCCCCGGAATGCCCCGGCGGCGAATCCAGCCGCAGCGTCCCGTATACAGCTCACCGAGCTGCCCTTTCTCGATAATGCGCTTGGCGAACTTCGCTTCCTCGCTGAAGCGGTTGTTGCGCATCGTCATCAGCAGCTTGCCGGATTCGCGGGCCGCGTCCGCCATCTTCTGCGCTTCGTCCGGGTTGATCGCGTCCGGCTTCTCGCAGAATACGTGCTTGCCCTTGCGCAAAGCGGCGATGGCGATTTCCGAGTGGTACAGGTTCGGCGTGCTGATGCCGATAACGTCGATCGACGGATCCGCGATCAGCTCACGGTAATCTTCGTAAACCTTCGTTCCGGGAAAATCTTTGGCCGTCGCTTCGGCGGACGCCTTGAACGCGTCGCAGAAAGCGACGATCTCGACTTCGTCGTGCGACAGCCAGCCCGGCAGGTGCGCATGCTTGAATATGCCGCCTGTGCCGACGACTCCTATTTTCAACTTCATCTTCTTATTTCCCCTTGATCGTCTCTAATGGCTTCGCGTTGCCGTACTTCGGATACTCGCGATCGACCGGCGCCGCCCACTTGACCGCGTTGGAGATGACTTTGCGGACTTGCGGGTTATAATAAGTCGGATACGTCTCGTGCCCCGGACGGAAGTAGAAGATTTTGCCCATGCCGCGCGTGTAGCAGCAACCGCTGCGGAACACTTCTCCGCCCTCGAACCAGCTCACCAAGACGAGCTCGTCCGGCTGCGGGATGTCGAAGTGCTCGCCGTACATCTCTTCCGCGGGAAGCTCGATATACTCGCCGATGCCGTCGACGATCGGGTGGCCCGGGTTCACGACCCAGATGCGCTCCTTCTCGTCCGCTTCGCGCCATTTCAGGTCGCAGGACGTACCCATCAGTTTTTTGAAAATTTTCGAGAAATGGCCGGAGTGCAGTACGACCAGCCCCATGCCGCGAAGCACGCGCTGATGGACTCTGTTCACGATCTCGTCCTGGACTTCGTCGTGCGCCATATGGCCCCACCAGATCAGCACGTCGGTATTGTTCAGCACTTCCTCCGTCAGGCCGTGCTCCGGATCGTCCAGCGTGGCCACCGTTACTTTCCCCGAAATGTCCAAGCCTTCGGCTATTGCCGTATGCATGCCCTGCGGATAGACGGATGCGACTTTCTCGTTCGTTTTTTCGTGGCGATGCTCGTTCCAGACCGTAACATTGATCGTTTGGCTCATAACCGGACTCTCCCTTATCATTGTATTCCTTCTCATTGTATTCGATGGTCGGATGCGGATCGATTGCCTATTCGGTTTATTTCTTCCGGTATTCTGTCAACCTCTATAGCTTGCTACACATCTATGTTAAAATATTCTTACGCAATCCTGTCGTAATCTAAGTCAAGGAGATCCGATATGCATCCTGAAATGCGGCACGAGCAAGTCGTGTATCAAAATCCTTTTCTGGCCATGCGGATATGGCAGATCGACTCGGAGACGATCACGACCGAGGAGCTGCTAAGAAGAGCGGAGCAGAACTGGAGGCAGAAAAATTACTACGGATGGCATTACCACGAGGAAGTGGAATTTCTTCTGATTCTAGAAGGAGAGATTACCGCTTATTGCCGGGAAGAGCAGATCGTGCTCGGCCCGGGCGACATCGCCTTGTTCGGCTCGTCGGAGCCGCATACGACGATACAGACGAAGCCCGGCCCGACGAAGCAGATCGTCTTCCAGATCGATCTGCGCAAATACTGGGATCTCAGTACGCTGAACAGCATGCAGCATTTTTCCGAGGTGATCCGCCCCCTCAGCTCGCTTAACTATATCTACAAGGAAAACAAAGAAGTCCGCGATCGGACCGTGGAGCTGATCGTCGAGATTTACCGGGAGATGAACGACGGCCGTCTCGGTTACGAGCTGGCCGTGTCTTCGCGAATCAAAAATATTCTGCTCCTGCTCCTTCGCAACGATGCGCGGCAGCAGCTCAATTATAACGACAACCGCCTGCTGGGCCGGTTGCAGCCCGCCGTCGACTACGTGGAA
This sequence comes from Bacillota bacterium, assembly GCA_023418755.1. GTDB lineage: Bacteria > Bacillota > Bacilli > Paenibacillales > Paenibacillaceae > Cohnella. Next base: position 8,310 of record JAEZZE010000054.1, read on the forward strand.
AGCAATCTGGACGGCAAGCTGTCGGTCGCCGAGATCAGCGGACGGCTCAACATGAGCTACACGCATTTCATCAAAACGTTCAAAAAAGCCGTCGGCATGTCGTTCACCGATTTCGTCGTGCTGAAGCGGATCAAGAAAGCGGAGCAGCAGCTGCTCACGAGCGACGTCAGCATTGCCGAGGTGGCCGAGTCGGTCGGCATCTCCAACCTCGGGCACTTCTACGACATGTTCCGCCGCCTTAACGGCTGCTCGCCCAAGCAGTTCCGGGATCGGCTACGGGAGACGGCGCGTTAGGCGGAGATCGCCGCCTCGGTTAGCAGCATCAAGGTCAGCCCCTGGCCGTACAGCGTTGGGAAAACCGGTACGCGATCGTAAGCCTCCACGCTTTCGAGCACCGGCGTGCCGCCGGACACGCCGGCAACCGCGCCGTTCGCCGCGACCTTCTCCGCGACGGCGGAAGCCGCCCGATCGGCATGCGCTTTCAGCTCCGGCGGAACGAGTCCGAGCCTGACCGCTTTGTAGATGCCGCAAGCCAGCCCGGCCGAGCCCGACGTCTCTTCGTAGAAACTCGGGCGATCGAGCACGGTCGGCCATAGTCCGCTGGAATTCCGGAGACCGGCGACCGCTTCGACCAGCCGGACATAGCGTTCGCCGATCTCCGCGAGCATCCCGGCAGACGAGCACAGCCCTCTCGTTTCCTCCAGAATCATCGGCACCGCGCAGACGTTCCAGGCGTTCGCCCGGTTCCATTTCGCGGCCGACATCCAGTTCCCCGACTCGCAATTCCATCCGTGGTACAGCAGCCCGCTCCTCTCGTCCTGCAAGGCCCTCAGGTGAAGCAACACCTGCTCCAGCGCTTCCTCGGCCCATGCGCGATCCGACAGCAGCCGCGCCGCGCGCGCCAGGAAAAGCACGGCCATGAAGACGGTGTCGGCCCAGATCTGCTCGCGGAACGCGGCGTCTTCCGTCACGGTATGCTCGAACGCCCCGCTTCCCGTTCGGGGAGCATGCTTCGTCATCCAAGAAGCGATCTCTTTCGTCTTGTCCGCATAGTAAGCCAGCCCCGTCGACCGGTACAGAGCGGGAAACACGGCGAACGGAGCCATCGCGTTGACGACCCGGGCCTCTTCGGACCGCGTCCGGTTTCTGTCGACCCATGCCGCGAGGTCACGCAGGATTTCCCCGTTCCCTGTCGCGGCCGCGAATTGTTCCGCGGCGATCAGGCCGACTCCCGAATTCCAATCCCATCGGTCTACGTTCATCGCCCAGTCGGCCCACTCGTGTTCTCCCCATTCCTCCGAACCGCTGTGCATCATGTAGCGATATACCTTGGTCGCCTCCATCGCCCATTTCGAATTCAACCGAATCTTCCCCTCTCTTCCATCGCCGTCACGAATGCCGATTGCGGAATTCCGTAGGCGTCAATCCGTACTGCTTCTTAAAGCTCTCCCGAAAATGGTCCAGGTCCGCGTACCCGACCGCTTCGCAAATTTCGTAGATGCGGTTGGCCGGATCCTTCAGCAGCCTCGCCGCTTCTTCCATGCGGAACCGGACGATTAGCGGATTGATTGTCGAGCCGACCACTTCCTTGACCAGCAAATTCAAGTATTTCTCGCTGAGTCCCACCGCAGCGGCCACGTCGGACAGCGCCAGCTCCCGTCTCGCGCAGTGCTCCCGCGCGTATCCGATGGCCTGATCGACCAGCTTTTTCTTCTTCAGGCTTCCGAGCGGCTCTCCCGGAGGAAGCAGCTCCGAGAGGTGAGGAAGCTCGCCGCCGGCCTCCGCCGCCCGTCCGCGGCCGATGTCCTTGACGGCTTCGGACACGACGCGCTCGATCTCGGCCGGATCGATCGGCTTCAGGACGTAGTCCCGTACTTGCAGCCGGATCGCTTTCCGCGCGTGATCGAACTCGCTTAAGCCGGACAGGATGATGCAGCGGATGTCCGGCCGGCGCGCTTGCGCGGCCTCGATCAGTTCCAGCCCGTCCATCTTCGGCATCCCGATGTCGGTCAGCAGCAAATCCGCCTCCTCTTCCTCCAGCCGGGCGAGCGCCTCCTCCCCGTTGCCCGCGGCGCCGATCAGCGTCACCCCCAACCGCTCCCAAGGGATAGCATGGACGAGCGTCTCCCTGACCGTTCTGACGTCCTCTGCAATCAGCAATTTATACATCGGCCGCTCCCTCCTCGCTTCGCTCCTTCTCCGCCCTGCGATAAGGCAGCCTCGCCTCCACGCAAGTGCCGGAATCCGTCTCGACGTAATTCAGGCCATAGGCTTCGCCGCAGTGCAATTGAATCCGGCGATGCACGTTCAGCGTTCCGTAGCCCGCGCGGCGGCGTTCGTGAGCCGTCTGAGCTTCGTTGCCCTTAAGACGTTCGTGCGTGATCCGACCTTCGCTGCCCTCGGAACGTTCATACGCCGCCCGATCCTCGTTGCCCATACGGCGTTCGTGAGCCGTCTGCCCCTCGCCGCCGTTCTCGCGCAGCTGCCGGTTTCTCTCCGCCGCGTCGCAGCCTTTGCCGTTATCCCTTACGATCAGGACGAGATCGTCCCCTTGCCGCTCCGCGCTCACCTCGATCAGACAATCCCCGTCGTCGTCGGAGAAGCCGTGAACGATGGCGTTCTCCACGAGCGGCTGGACCGCAAAATGCACGATTCTTGCCGACAACAGAGCCTCCGGAATCCGGAGCTCCGTTCTTAAGCTCTCCATCATCATTCGCTGGATGTCCAAATACGCCTCGACCTGCTTCATCTCGTCCTCGAGCGAAATCCACGTCTCTCCCCGATTGAGGCTATTGCGGAAAAAATTCGCCAGCGACCGGACGATCAAGCTCGACTCCCGGTCCCCGGCCGTAATCGCGCGGCAATTGATCAAATCCAGCGTGTTGTACAGAAAATGCGGGTTGATGCGCGCTTGCAGCAGATCGAGCTGCAATTGCTTGCGGTCCATCTCCTCGGCGAAGCTTTTCTCGATCAAGCCGCGCAGGGCGACAAGCATCGAGGAAAACTGCTCGCCCAGCGCATCCACCTCGTAAATGCCCGATCTCTGCTCCGGCAGCGCTTCCTTGAACTCCAGCACCTCGGGACGGTGCATCGCCGAGACGAGTCTCGTCACGGGTACCGTAACCCGGACGGCGATTCTTCGGAAAACATAGCCTGCGATCGACAGGGCGACGGCGGCGGTCGCCGCTCCGATCGCCGCGATCGCGAACGCGTATTGGTTGAAGTGGCTCTCGGGAACGACCGTCACCAGCTTCCAATCGTTGTCGAACGTTTCGAACGTGACCCGATGCTTCTCTCCGGCGATTTTGGCGACGAAGGAGCCCTCCGTTCCTTTCAGAGCGCCGATGTACGGCAAATGTCCGACGAATTCGAGAAAAGCGTGCTTTTCCCCGTAAATCACCCTGTCGTTCTCGTCGAGGAGCAGATGGTCCCCCTTGTCGAGCGGAGCGTTCTCGAACGCGCCTCGGAGGCTTCCGATATTCGCTCCGACGATGACGATGCCGACGTCCCGGCCGTCCTTGATGCTCGTTTTCGTTCGCGCCGAATAGATCATTTCCGTGCCGAACCCGCCCGTTTTTTGTCCCCACCAGACGGTCTTCTTCTCTCCGCCGGTCAAGATCAGGTACCAGTCTTCCCGCTGCAGGTCTTCGTCCTTATAGATGCCCGGGGTCGGATCGAAGCGGTCCGTCGCCATCGCATGAAGTCCGCTGGCCGGCCTCAGGGCGAGAGAGACCGCGTACGAAGCCGCGACCGAACGGCCCGAGCCGAAATCGTTGAGCAGCGATAGCAAGGACAGGTTTTCCAGATTCGCCCGGAGCGCGAAAAAATCGTCCACCGAATCGTAAACTTCGGAGGCTTGGCTTTCCAGCAGGCCGTCGATCGACGGATTGGACTGTACGTACGCGGCCACGTTGTTCATCGTGTCGAACTGGTAGCGAATGTTCCGATGCACGAATTTCAAGGATTGGTCCGCCATTTTCCGGGTATGATCGTTCTGGAGCCGAATGAGCAGATAGCTGGCCGCCGCGGCGAAAAACACGACGATCGCGACGATCAGCGCGAAGACCGGAACGCTTAGCCGGGTCAGCAGTCTGGAACTTTCCTTTTTTCTGCGGCCGAACGCGGTCATCTCCCCGCTCCCTCCCTTTTACAGGCCCGAACCCCCGCCTCGGACAACCCTTAGGCGGGGGCTTGCGGACGAACCTCGGTTAGCGGCCCGTTTTCTTCTTGAACGATTCCTCGAGCTCGAGCAGAATTCGGTCTCCGCCTTGCGCCTTCCACTTCTCCGCGAACTCGTCGAATTTGGCGATGTCCCCTCCCATGATGATCTGGGTAAAGACGGAATCCCGCATCGTATTCAGTTCGACCAGCTTCGCGACCTTGGTGGGCGAATCCAAATAGTTGGAGGCGTCCGTAATCTGGTACGGATTGTTGATCGCCACGTCCAGAGCTTCGGCGAATCTAAGCGGCAGCGACTCCAGATAGCGGGGCCAGCCGTTCAGCCCCGGCGCGAACAGATAGCTCTGGACTCCGCGGAAGTTGCCGTTCTTGTCCTGCTTCGTCTTCGGATCGAGCAGATCGGTCGCGACCTTCATCGCGCCGTTCTCCAGCGCGTAGTCTTCTCCTTCGATGCCCCAGACGGTCAGCATTTGATTGTCCGGAGAGAGGGAATCCTCGATGATCTGCAGCACCTTCCGCGGATCCTTCGTCTTCGCGCTGATCGCCGTCATCTGGGAGAACGGGGCGCCCATCGGGGCGACGGCCTTTCCGTCCGCGCCGACCAGGGAGCCGGCCAGCGTCAAATATTTGAACGGCTCTTCGGCTTGATCCGGAAGCTTCTCGTCCGCTCCCAGCTTCTTGGCTTTGATCTGTTCGTTCGTCTCCACCTGCGTATCGTAATCGTTCGCCGTCGACCACCAGCCCATCCAGGAGAACAGCTTGCCGCTGAACAGCTTCGCGCGGAGCTGCTCCTCCTTGATCGTGGCGAATTCCTTGTCGATCAAGCCTTCCTTATACATTTTCTGCAAAAACAGCAGCGCTTCCTTCATCCTCGGGTCGATATCGTAATTGCCGAACTTCCCGTCCTTCTCCGTGAAAAATCCCGGCGTTACCCCGAAAGCGCCGAACACGTGGTCGAAGGAATTGTTCGCGTATTTCACCTGCCCGATCTGGGCCGTGTACCCGCCGAGAGGAATGACGTCCGGCTTCTCGGCCTTGATCTTCTTCAGCGCCTCGTAGTATTCGTCGAGCGTCTTGGGGACGGAAGCGCCGATGTCCCCGAGGTAATCGGCGCGCATGGCCAGATTCCAGCGGTAACCCGCGCCCGGACCTCCCTGATACGGAATTCCGTAGATTTTGCCGTTCACCTTCGCCTGCTCGAATACTTCCGGCGGCACTTCCGCCATAATATTCGGCGTGTCCTGTTCGTTGATCAGATCGGTCAAGTCGACGAACGCGCCGAGAGGAGCGTATTTCTGGAAGTCGTCCGCGAAGTCGATCCGCACGACGTCCGGAATGTCCCCGCTGGACATCTTCAGGTTCAGCTTCGTTTTGTACTGCTGGACGTCCACCATCTCCGGGACGAACTTCACGTTCAGCTTCGCTTCGATCGCCTGCTTGACGGCGTCCTTGGCCGGATCGTACGGCACGGAAATATCCTGCGCTTTAAGCCACTTCAGCTCGTAAGGCTCCGCCGCGACGGGCGCGGACTCGGACGGCGAAGCGGACGGCGATGCGCTCGGGGATGCCGGCGCGCTCGGCGAAGGGCTTCCCGACGCCTCCCCTCCGTTGTTGCCGCAGCCCGCGATCGCGACGCTGGCGGCCATAACGGCGGCGAGCAAACCGATAGACCGTTTCTTTCCTGGATGAGACATGAACGAATGACCTCCTCGAATGAGCTTTATATATTTACCCTTTGGGGATAAACCGTTGGTCAGGTCGCACGCGCTATCCTTTCACCGAACCGACCATCATGCCCTGGTCGAAGAACCGCTGGATGAACGGATAGACGATCAGCATCGGCAGGGCGACGATCACGATCGCGGCCATCTGGATGCCGACGGTCGGCGGCGGCGTCGTCCCGGCCGTCTCCAGCAGCTCCGGCGGAAGGCTGGAGCTGGCGATAATGGAGCGCAGCACGAGCTGGACGGGCGCTTTGTCCCAATCCGTGACGTAGAGCAGCGCGTTGAAAAAATCGTTCCAGTACACGACCATATAGAGAAGTCCGACGGAAGCGATGACCGGCATCGAAATCGGCAGGACGATGCGGAGCAAAATCCGGATTTCCGACGCCCCGTCGATCGAGGCCGATTCCCGCAAGCTTTCCGGCAGACTTTCGAAAAACGACTTCATGATGATCATGTTAAAGGCGCTGAACGCCATGACCAGAATAAGTACGTAGTTCGTGTTCAACAGGCCCAAACTCTTGATCGTGACGTAAGTCGGGATAAGTCCGCCCTTGAACAGCATCGTGAACACGAAGTAGAGAATGGCGATTTTTCTGCCGGGCAGCCTCTTCTCGGACAGCGCGTAGGCAACGGTCGCGGTCAGAAACAGAGCCAGCAGCACCCCCGCCGCCGTATTTCGCAGCGTATTGCCGTACGCGCCGTAGATCAGCGAGCCTTTCTGCAGCAAGTAATCGTAATACTGAAAGCTGACGGACGTCGGGAACAGCACCAGGCCGTCTTTCTCGCTGAAGACGGAATACGGCGTGATCGAGACCGAGATGACGTACCAGAAAGGCAGCACGATGATCAAAGTCAACACGGTCAGCACAATGTAATTGGTCGTAACGAAGACGCTTTCGCCTCTTGTGAGCTTCATCGCCTCCCGTCCTTTCTCAGAAAATGCCGGAATCCGGGTCGATCCTCTTGGCGATGCGATTGGCGGCCAGCACGAGCGCCAGTCCGACGATGCCTTTGATGACGTCCGCGGCGGCGGCGAGGCTCAAGTTGAACTGCTCGATCCCGACCCGGTAAATGTAGGTGTCGAGAATGTCTCCCACCTCGAACACCATCGGGTTGTACAGGTTGATGACTTGATCCAAGCCGGCGCTCATCACGTAACCGACCCGCAGAATAAACAGGACGACGATCGTGCCGGCAATGCCGGGCAGCGTCACGTGGACGATCCGCTTGAACCGGGTCGCCCCGTCGACGATCGCCGCTTCGTACACTTCGGGATTGAGCCCCGCGATCGCCGCGATATAGATAATGGCGGCCCAGCCCATCTCCTTCATCGCGTCGGTGACGACGAGGATCGTCCGGAAGTAGGCCGGCTCGACGAGCAAATACGCCGGCTTGCCGCCGAACAACTCGACGACCTTGTTCACCAGGCCGGTTTCCGGGGACAGCAGGATCGTAATGATGCCGCCATAGACGACCCAGGACACGAACCTCGGAAGATAAACCGCCGTCTGCAGCGTCTTCTTGAACCAGGCCCGGCGGATCTCGTTAAGCGCGATCGCCAGCACGATCGGACAGAGGAAGCCGCTGATCATTTTGTACAGGCTGATCAGCAGCGTGTTCCGGAACGCGTTCCGGAACATCTCCGATTCGAACAGCGCTTGAAAATGCTTCAGCCCCGCCCACTCGCTCGCGGAGAAGCCCTGGATAACGTTGTAGTCCATGAAGGCGATACTGATCCCATAAAGGGGAAGATAGTCGAACAACAACACCCATAGAAATGCGGGCAGCAGCAGCGCGTACATCAGCTTGAACTTCCATATTCGCCTGAAGGCCCGGCCGGGGGGCGCCGCGCTATCGGTTCTCTTCTTCCCGGCGCTCAGTTCCATTCTCTCTCCTCCCGCTTGCTCTCTCTCTGTCTTGGTTCCCCGCTTGCGCGACGGGGTGTAAGTGCTTACAACAATAGATTATCGGAAAGGCCGGCGGCCGAAAACCGGAGCAAAGGACGATAATCCCCGGTAAAAGTCGCGAAAAAAACGGGTGGCTTGCAGATTCCGACAGGAGAGAGGCGGGGCCGACTCGGGTTCGGAAAACGACGAAGCGAGCAGACACAGCAGCGATACTCGGGGACGGAGCCGCGACGGACCCCGGGAAGCAGGCGCAGCGACGAATGCCGCACTCCGTCGCGGACGATGCGGTAATCCCACGGCACGCCGGCCGACTCACCTTCCCTGTCCGCGCCCACTTCTCCCCGCCCGCGATCGAACAGCGCCCGATTCGGCAAAATCTCTTTACAGCGTCGGGTCTTTGGCGAACATCCAGGACGGCGGCGCGGCCGTCGGAGTGGCCAGCACTATGCCGATGCCTCCTCGTTCCAGCTCGTCGAACGTCGCGTCCAATTCGGAGAAATCGTAGACGTCCTCCGCGGGCTGAATGACGCCCCAGCCGAATACGTTTATCGTCGCGGTATTGACTCCCGCTTCCTTCATCCGTTCGATGTCGCGCTTCACGATCTCCGCCGGCCATTGCTCGGGATTGTAATCTGCCCCGTACAGCACCCGGCTCCAAAGCTTTTTGTTCTTCATCGATGAGGCTCCTTTCGCGAAGACGGGCAAGCCCCCGGCCGATAATGCCGATTGCCTGCCCGTTCCGAACGTTTATTTCTGTAGAAATTCGTCGATTTGCTTCTGCAATTCGTTCTGGATTTTCTTCAAGTAGCCTTCGCCTTCGGACTTCAGCTTGTTCCATGTCTCGGTCGGATCCGTCACGCCGTTGAACAGCGAGGAATAATATTTATCCTCGATGGCGTTGTACAGGGACAGCTCGTTGGCTACGGGCTCCGGGTCGAACGAGAAACCGGTCAGCACGCTGGAAATCAAGTTGTCCGCGGTCGCGTTGAACTTGTAGTGCTCGATCGACACCGGATCGAAGCCGGCGTTCAGGCGGTCGAGCGTCGGGTTCCAAACCCAGGCGTAAGGGAAGTAGCCGTATTTGCCGTCCGGAAGCGCCTTGTACTGATCGTCTCCGATCGCCTCGTAGTGACGGCCTTCGATTCCGTAGGCGAGCAGGTCGTAGTTTTCCTTCTGCGCCGTCCAGTTCAGGAACATCATCGCGCGCTCCTTGTTTTTGCTGACCTTCGGGATCGCCTGGAAGTTCGCCTGCTTGAAGTTCGTCGTGATAACGCCCTTCTCCATCGACATGAACGTGACCGCCTCGACTTCGGCGCCCGGCACGTTCGCCGGTACGGACGAGAGCATATTCGACGGCACGCCGAACCCGTTCGATACGAGAATGGCTACGTCGCCCGATTCGAACACGGTGTTCACATCCTTGATGGCCAGAACGTCCGGATGGATCAGCCCGTCCGTATACAGCTTGCGCGCTTCCTCGATCCACGACCAGACGGTCGGGTTCATCTCGTCGAACAAGTTGTACACTTTGCCGTCGTTGTTTTTATAGTGCAGCACGATGCTCTGGCCGAGCGCGTCGGAGCGGAGCAGCTCCGGACCGTAGGTCATAAAGGCGCGGAAAGCGCCCCACGTTTGGTCCCGCGCTCCCGGTTGGCCTGGCGCCAGGATCGGGATGATGCCCTTTTCGTTCTCTTTGACTTTGTAGGCGAAGGCGACGAGATCCTCGTACGTTTCGATCGGAGGCACGCCCAGCTTCTCGCGAATGTCCTTGCGGACAAGATACGTTCTTCCGTCCAGATGGGAATTGCCGAGCGGCAAGGCATAGATCTGACCTTGAAACTTGTTGGCGTCGAACATCTGCTGGGACCGGACCGCGACGGCATCCTGGCCGTATTTGTCGAGCAAATCTTCCAGGGGCTCGTAGTAGCCCGCGGCGATCATCTGCTCCATATGCAGCCAGGGAGCGTCGAAAATCAAATCGACGTTCTCGCCGGACGCGAGCATGACCTGCGTCTTCGAAGCGAGATCGGACCAAGGGACGAAGACGAGATCCAGCTTGACGTTGATCGTGTCCGCCATCCGCTTCTCCGCTTCCTCGATGACCAGATCCATATCCGCGGGACGATCGCCGGGCAGAATGATTTTCAGCGTGACCGGATCGAGCTTCTGTCCGGCGTTCTCCGAAGATCCGCCCGACGATGCGGAGGCACCCTGCTCGTTCGTCTCCTTGGAGCTGCATCCCAGCACGGCTGCCGCAAGCAGCAGCACCGATAACCCCGTTATGAGCTTCTTTTTCATGATCGTGCTTAACCTCCCGAATGAATGATGTCTATGCTGAACCGGATCGCTCCGGAACAAGCCTAACCTTTAAGAGCGCCGATCGTAATCCCCTTAACGAAAAAACGCTGAATGAACGGGTACAGAAACACGATCGGACCGATGGTCAAGCACACGGTGGCCAGTTGGGCGCCGTAGGTCGGCACGGCTTGGGTATACACCGTCGAGCTGCCGCCGACGTACGAGCTGATGTTGACGTTGGAGATGATCTGGCGAATCATCATCTGCAGCGGATGCAGCTTGTAATCGTCGATGAACAGCAGCGCGAGATAGAAATCGTTCCAATATTGCAGCGCGTAAAACAAGCTCACCGTCGCGATGACCGGCGTGGAGATAGGAAGAATGATCCGGAAGAAAATCGTCAGGTCGTTGGCCCCGTCGATCGTGGCCGCCTCGTTGATCTCGTAGGGCAGCGTCCGAAAAAAAGAGACCATGATAAACGCGAAGAACGGGTTGAGCAAGTAAGGAAGAATGAGCGCCCATATCGAATCCTTCAACCCGAGCGTGTTGGCGATCAGAATATAGAAGCCGACCAATCCCGCCCCGAAAACCATCGTGAAATACGTCAGGAAAGAAAGGATGCGGCGGTATTTCACTTTGGGATGGGCCAACGCGTACGCATACGCCGACGTGATCAGCAAAGCCAGGCAAGTGCCGACGACCGTAACGGTAATCGTGACCAGATAGCTGCTGGCGATCTGCTTGCCCGCCATCGTATATTGGTAGGCGTACAGCGAGAATTCCTTCGGAATGAGCAGCATGCCATTGCTCTTGATGCTGCTCTCCGCGGCGAACGAATTCACGACGACGAGCCAGAACGGCAGGATGCTGACGAGCGCGAACAGGCCGACGAAAGCGTAGACGGCGATCGCGAAACCCTTTTCCATTAGGGATCGGTCTTCTCTTATGCGGGTTTGCATCGATGATGTCCCTCCTTAGAACAAGGCCGAGTCCTTGTCCATTTTTCTGGCGATAGAGTTGAAAAAGACGATCGTGATCAAGCCCATCACCGACTGGTACAGGACGACCGCGGACGATTTGCTGAAATCGCTCAGCACCCGGAGCGCCCGGAACGTATACGTATCGATGACGTCCGTCGTCGAATACAAAGCGCTGTTGTCGCCGATAATGCCGTAGATCATGCCGAAGTCTCCGTAGAAAATGCGGCCGACGCCGAGCAGGCCGAGCACGACGGCTACGCTGCGAATGAGCGGAAGCGTAATGTGAACGATCTGCTGAAACCGGGTCGCTCCGTCGATCTTCGCGCTTTCGTAGTATTCGCCGGAGATTCCGGTAATCGCCGCGAGAAAAATGATCGAATAATAGCCCGCGAATTTCCATACGTAGATCAGCATCAGGAACGCCGGCCACACTTCCGCTTTCAGATACCAATTGACCCTCTCTCCGCCGAACGATTCGATCGTCCGGTTGACGATGCCGTCGGTCGTGTTCAGGAACGAGAACGCCATCATGCTGACGACCAGCCATGAAATGAAGTATGGCATGAAGATGAACGATTGGGCGAGCTTCTTGAACAGCGCCCGGCGGATTTCGTTCAGGAACAGCGCCAGCAAGAGCGCCAATCCGAGTCCGAAGACGAGAAACAGTCCGTTCAAGATCAGCGTGTTCAGCGTGACCTTATACCAATCGCCGCTCATGAAGAAAAACTTGAAGTTGTCGAAGCCGACGAATCGGCTTCCCCACAGCCCGTCCGCCAACCGGTACTTCTTAAAGGCGATCAAGTGGCCGTTCAGCGGGATGTAGGCGAATACGACCAGAAAGGCCAGACCCGGCAGCGCCAGCAAATATAAGTATTTGTTCTTGACGATTTCCCGGATAAAACTCATGTTGGTTCACCTGCTTCCGTTGGGGAGTGTTGATTTGGTCATGGGTCCATCATAGGGCGGGCCGTCCCGGTTCGTATAGTTCCGATACCGGCGAATCGGTTCTGAAACCGGAAAAAAGCCGGGTTCTGAATGCGGAAACGCGGTTGCCTCGGCGGAACTTGCCCCGGTCGGGCTAATCGGCAGCCCTTCTCTTCTTCTCTCCTGCCCTCCCCACTTTCTCTCCTCCCCTCCCTCCTCAACTCCTCTTCCACTTACCACCTCTCCTACCACCTCTCCTACCACCTCTACTCCTCTAATCCTCTACTCCCTAATCCTCTACTCCTCCTCTCCCACCTCTACTCCCCCCTTCTCAAAATCGATGTCCCGATAAGAGAGCATATCGCGGAGAGCCTATCGCGTTGAGCGTGGGGAGGGCTTATTCGGCTCGGATAGGACAGTTTGTGAGATATTATTAGG
>JAEZZE010000112.1 GCA_023418755.1 Bacillota bacterium
CGTTGATCTCCTCCACCATGCGCTTGGCGTGCGCTTTCCCGGAGAGCAGCCCGAAATGCATGTCCGCCGCCATGACGACGTTCAGCTCCCGCAGACCGTCCGCGGGCTTGTCGATGCCGATTTCGTAGCTCCGGACGACCGGGCTGTACGCGTTAAAAGTGCCGAAGGCGAGCAGGGACGAGAGAACCGCCAGGGTGACGGAGCCGGCCCACTTCTGCGCGCGGTGACGGGACAGGCTCGTCAGCCGGAGCAGCCACAGGCCGAGATGGACGATCGGCAGCAGCATAAGCAGCAGGGAGAACGCGGCCAACCAGTAAGAACCCAATATGCTTATGGCGGGAACGCTGCCGACGAACCGGCCAAGAATGAACGACGAGGCCAGGAAGACGAGAGCGGCGGCGTACAGCCATTTGAAGCGGGCGGAGACCATCGGCTTCATCCACTTCCAGCCGCTCCAGCCGATATAGAAGACGAGAACGCCGTACAGCGCCAGAAATAACAATCCGATCAAAATAAACATAAGCCGCTCCTTTATGTCGAATTCACAAGAATTTTATCACATTAACGCGAGAAATGAGCGATTAACCAACTTTTTTCTCCTATTACCAGGCGAATCTATGTTATGATACATCCTAAGAATTGACAAATGGGAGCGTATACATGGAGCATCTAATCGGACGAAAAGTGCTTGCCGACGTCATCAACAACTACGGCGTGACGATTATCCCCGCCCAGACGGTATTGAATTACGAATCCGTCAAGCTTCTGTACAACCACAAGATCGACGAATTTACGCTCTCGCTCGAGCATGCCGCCGAGCGGCAGGAAGCCGGCGAGCAAAGCCGCAAGCTGCTGAAGCAGACCGTATCGAGATCCAAGGAGCTGTTCGCTTCCGTCACCGATTCCGCGAGCATTCCGCTGTCGGACATTCGCCAGGACGTATTGCCGGCGGTTCGGGAACTGTCCGGCAACTCGGACTTGTTCGAGCTGTTCGAGATCGTCAAAGCCAAGGATGATTATACGTACGAGCATCATATCGGCGTCGGAATTTTGGCGACCTTGATCGGCGGCTGGATGAACCTGGACGAGGAGGAGCTGGCCACGCTCTCGCTGGGCGCCACCCTGCACGACATCGGCAAGGTGAACATTCCGGAATCGATTCTGAACAAGCCCGGACCGCTGACCGACGAGGAGTTCGAGATCGTAAAGAAGCACACCGTGCACGGATACGAGCTGCTCAAAAACGCCGAAGGAATCAGCCCGCGGGTCGCGCTTATCGCGTTGCAGCACCATGAGCGCGAGGACGGCCGGGGATATCCTAGCGGATTGAAGAAGGACCAGATCGATCCGCTCAGCGCGATCGTGGCGGTCGCCGACATTTTCCATGCGATGTCCTCGAAACGTCCTTACCGGGAAGCCACTCCGTTTCACGAAATCGTCAGCCAGATGCGGCAAGGGAAGTTCGGCGAACTGAATCCGGAGATCGTGACTTTGTTCCTGGACAACCTGATGAAGAAGCTGCTGGGGAGACAAGTCGTGCTGACGGACGGCAGAGCCGCGGAAGTCGTTTATTTAAATCCCCACAATATAGAGTCCCCTCTCGTGAAGGCCGGCGAGCAATTTATCGATCTGGCCAAAGAGCGGAACGTGCAAATACGGGAAGTCGCTTTAGTGTAGAAGAAAGTAAAATAAATCGCGTACGAGATCAAAATACCGTCAAAGGAGGACGGTATTTTTTTTATATAATGGCACCATGCCGACGTTTACATCGAAGTCCAAGCTGCAGCGCGGCATAGCCGACGGCAAAGCCGCCCGACTCTCGGAGGGAACGATATTCCCCGCAGCCGGCTCGGCATGTACCCAGATTTCCAAATTCGAGGTGTTCAACATGGCTCAACCCGCCGCGGCCCCCGCCGCCGTCAAGCCTGCCCGCCGCCGCCGATTATCGTTATCCGCAGGCGAGACGCTGGCCGGATTTCTGTTCGTAAGCCCGATGCTGATCGGGGTGACCGTGCTCGTCCTGCTGCCGATCTTGGCTGCGCTCGCGCTCAGCCTGGCCGATTGGAACTTCGTGCAGGGCTGGGACGGCATCGAGTGGATCGGCTTCGAAAACTTTCGCAAGCTGTGGAACGACCCGGCTTTTATCCGTTCGATCCGCAACAACTTTCTGTTCCTGCTCGCGGTGCCCGTCTACATGCTGATTTCGATGGCGCTGGCCGTCCTGATCGACCGGTACGTCTACTGGAAGGGTTTCTTCAAGGTCGCCTACTTCATGCCTTACATTTCCAACATCGTCGCGGTCGCGGTCGTCTGGCAGGTGCTGTTCCATCCTTCTTACGGTCCGATCAACGAAGCGCTGCAGGCGCTCGGCATCGCCAATCCGCCGAAATGGATCGCCGATCCGAAGTTCGCGCTTTACTCCATCATGATGATTACGGTATGGATCTCGATCGGTTTCAATCTGATTATCTACATTGCCGGTCTTCAGTCGATTCCGCGGGATTTGTACGAGGCGGCGGACATCGACGGAGCGAGCGCTTTGGTGAAATTCGCGCGGATTACGTTCCCGCTGCTGTCTCCGACGTCCTTTTTCCTGCTCGTCACCGGCATTATTTCTTCCTTTAAAGTGTTCGATATTATCGCGGTCATGACGCAAGGCGGGCCGATCGGCTCGACGAGCCTGATGGTCTGGTATTTGTACGATCAGGCGTTCAACAATCTGAAGATCGGTTACGCTTCGTCCGTCTCCGTCGTTCTGTTCCTGTTCGTGATTCTGATTACGGCGGGGCAGTGGATCGCGCAGAAAAAATGGGTCAACTATTGAGGGGGAGATGAATCGTCATGGCAACCTTATATCGGCTGGACTGGCGGAAAGCCTTACTAACCGCCGTCCTGTTCGCCGTAAGTCTGTTATTCCTGCTGCCGTTCCTCTGGATGCTGACGACCTCCTTCAAGCTGGAGAAAGACGTATTCGTCTATCCGATCGAATGGATTCCGAAGCAATGGCACGCGGTCGCCAACTACAAAGAAGTATGGTTCGGCCGGTATCCTTTCTATATTTATTATTGGAATTCGATTAAAGTCAGCGTCATTACGGTGCTCGTCTCCTGTACGGTCTCCAGTCTAGCGGCTTACGGCTTCTCCAAGGTGCGGTTCAAGGCGGGGAAATGGCTCTTCCTGATCGTGCTGGCCACCTACATGGTTCCGAGCCAGGCGATTCTCGTTCCCCAGTTTATTCTTTACCGCAACATCGGATTGTTCGACAGCCATTTCGGCCTCATTCTGCTCAGCAGCTTCAGCGTGCTCGGCACGTTTATGCTTCGGCAATTTTTCATGGGGGTCAATCAGGAGTACATCGAATCGGCGAAGATCGACGGGGCCGGCCACCTGCGGACGTTCTGGTCGATCGCGTTTCCGCTCGTGAAGCCGGCGGTCGCCACCTATGCGATTCTGCGCTTTATCTGGACGTGGAACGACTATCAGAATCCGCTTATCTTCCTGCGGACGGACGGTCTGTACACCATTCCGCTGGCGATGCAGAAATTTACGTCCATGAGCGGAGAATTCTACTCCCTCATTATGGCGGGCGCCGTTTCGGCGATCGTGCCGCTTCTGCTCGTATTCGTTATCGGGCAGAAGAGCGTGATCGAGGGGATCGCGCTGGGTGGAGTTAAAGGTTAATTAATCAAAAATATTGCATTATAGGTAAATATAGTTACATTT
>JAEZZE010000115.1 GCA_023418755.1 Bacillota bacterium
GGTATCGGACACGCTTAAGCATTTTCCTTACCATAAGCTGGGCGGGGGCGCTGACGTGCAGGGCTTCATTCATTATTTCGCCGACAGCCCGGACCAACGGGAGGAAGCGTTTCAGGCGTTCAAACGATTTTTCAAGCTGGATTATTCTCTCTCGTACGCGGAGTTCCAAGAGAGGGGTTACCCGATCGGCTTCGTGAAAAACGAAAACGACAAAGTGCGGGAGCTCTCGGCGCAGGGGACGAAAATCTTCAGCGGCGTGCAGATGTGGAATATCGGCAAGGAAGACTTGCGGCTTGCCGTAGAAGCGGCGAGGGCGAGCGCGGCCGACGACGTGCTGTATTATTGTTATGGTTGGGCGGACGACGAGCTGTTCGATGCGGTCGGCGAGATGAACGCGAAGTAAATCTCCGCCGGAAAAGTTCTCGAAGCCATTTTCGAAATTCCCGAACGGGGCTGTTCCATAAGCAGAGTTGCTTGAGATAATCGATACGCAATGAAAAGGGTATGCACCTTAATCATCGATTATTTTTCCGAGCAACTTGAAGCGCTTATGGGACAGCTTCTTTTTGCGCGTGATCCGGGATCGGAATCTGTCGCTTTCTTCCGATTCTTTTCATTATTCTTTTATTGGCGTCTGGTATAATCCACGTAAATCATTCATTGCCTGGAGGAATAGACGCCATGCCGAAAACCGTCGAAGCTCGCAAAGGGGAAGAAAGCTCTTTGCGGAGCCGATCGTCGTCCCGAATCGACGAGGACTTGCAGGAGCATGCGGAGGAAGAGAGCCAGGAATCGGACAAATCCGCGATATTGGAGAGATTGAAAGCCCAGGGAGCGGTTCGCGTATTTCCGGGAATGGGAGGAAACGGAGCGGGGGCGGGAGACGGAGACGGAGCGCCCGGACCCGAGGAAGCGCATTCGCCGGAAGAGGAGATCCAGGAAGCGCCGGTTCAGGAGACCGTCCCGGCCGCGGAAGCTCCCGAGGAGGAGCCGGTAGTACCCGAAACCGAAGCGCCGAAATCCGGCGGAGAGGACGAATCGCCCGAGAGCGAATCGGAGGGTGCCGGCGGAACCGAAGAAACCTTCCATGAACGCGTTCAAAGGATGACGGATGCGGCCAACAATCCGAAATGGTACGATCTTCCCCAGCATATCCAGAACAAGCGTCACGGGAAGTGGGATTTGTCCCGGAGCCGGGAACGGAGCGGCAACCGCGATCGGGACGTGAATCTAGAAGAGGACGTTCGAACGAATCAGATCGAAAGACGGATGATGCCGGGTACGTTCGACGTGACGCAAAAGGCCAAAAACGCGGTCAGCGAGGTCGTGCAAAATCCGGGGCAGACCGCGGTCGGCATGATTCCCTTGTTGGGCAAAGGACTCAAGCAGAAGATGGCGGAAAAGTACGACGTAAAGGAACGCGATCTGCTCAGAGGCATTGCGGCGACGACGGGCAACGAGGCGATCAAGTCGAGCGCGGCTTCCCAGGCGAAAGCGGTCGGAACGAAAATCACCGCCGACCGCGTCAAGGCGGGAATCGGCACGGTGACGGGGCTGGTAGGCGATTTCGTCCCCGGAGGAAGCTTGGCGACGGGAGCGGTGAGCGCCGCCGCGGGATTCGTCGGCGATCTGGCAACGTCCGGGGATCAAAATCAGGTCAAGAGATCGCGGGCCCGGGAGCAAGCCCGAAAAGCGATGGGGAAGGAAGAATTCGGGGGCTACAAGGGAATCGATGAATTCATCGAATTGGAGAAGCAGCGGCATGCCTTAGTCTCGGCGGGCAAAGGCAATGCGGGCGCCGCGGCGCCGGCGGTCGACAACGACGAGCAGATGAGGCGGTTGATCGCCCATACGCGGGGGGATACGCCGCATTACAAGTTATACAAACAACGCGCGAAGCAAGTGGAGAAGGAGCGTGCGGAAGCGGCCAAGCCGAAAACGGAGGCGGGCGGATTGATGACCAAAGTCAAGAGGTTCTTCAGCAGATCCTGACGGATTTCCGATAGTTATCGTTAAGCGGGGGGAAGCAAAGTGGAGCGAATGGCATCGAGAGCGTCAGAAGCCGACGTTGGAGCCGAAGACGGGTCGCCTTTTCGGGACGGGGCGGATGCGCTCCGAGGATGGTTGGAATGGCTGGATGCGGGGATCTCTCTCATGCTGCATCGCAGGGAGAGGCTGGATAAGGAATTCGCTTCCGCGGCGGAGGCGTTCGGTCCGGGTAACGGGGGGCTCGATTTCCGTTCTCGAGACGGCGGATCGATTGTCGGGGAGCCGGAGGACGGCACCGAACGGGAGCTGGCGCATCAATGGGAACGCGCGCGCATTCGGGCGGAGCAGTCCGTGCTCCTTGGAGAGCGGGACGGCGCGTTTTTGCCGATTCCCTATTTGGCCCGTCTGTTCGGGTTGTCGGCGCTGGAGCAGAGGATCGTCGTGATTTGCCTGGCCGTCGAAGCGGACCGGAAATACGAATCGGCTTTCGCGCTCCTGCAAGGAGAACGCGGCGCGACGTATCCGAGCCGGGATCTGGCGGCCTCTCTCGCCGCGCGCGACGAGGACGGGCGACGGTTGGCCGCGCGGATTTTGCGGGGCGAAGGGGTATTGAACCGATATTTTCTGCGCGAGGCGGCCGGCGCGCGCAAAGGCGGCACGACCCTTAACCGGTACTGCCGGCTGGACGAGCGCATCGTCCGTTTCGCGCTCGATTCCGCCGCTATGCCGGAGTCGTTGGGGCGCTACATGGAAATCGTTCCTCCCTCCTCGGCGCCCCCGCCGCTGCTTGGCCATATCGATATTCAAACGAGATTGCGCGATTGGCTGTCGCGCCGCGTCGAAGAGAACGAGAGCGGAGAGGCGCCGTTAATCGTTTCCTTATGGGGGGCCGAGGGAGCGGGAAAAAGAGCGCATGTCGCCCATCTCGGCGTTCATTTCGACGAAGCGCTGCTGTACGTCGATATGGCGAAGCTGCCGGAAGGGGAAGACGACGGTCCGGACGCCTTGGACGACGTTTTTCGCGAAGCGGCCATCCAGCAGGCGATTCCCGTCTTGTGCGGCTTTCTGTCGGCATCCGACGGAGAAGCGGAAAGACGCCGCAAGACGGACCTGCTCGCGCGCCTTGCCCGACTGCCGGGCATCGTCATCCTGCTGTCGGAGGTGCCTTGCCGCTCGATTGACCGCAGAGGCGCGATCGAACTGGAGCTGGAAATTCCGGATCTGCGGGAGGAGGAACGGCTTGAAGCCTGGCGGATCCTAGCGCTTGCTTACGAGGTGGAGGACGGAATCGATTGGGAGGCGCTCTCCTCGCGTTTTGTTTTTCATCCCGGTCAGATCGCTAGCGCGCTGACGGCTGCCCGCGCTTCGGCCCAGTGGAGATCGGACGGCGGCCGGGAGCCCATCGGCTGGAGCGACCTGATTCATGCGTGCTATAAGCAGTTGAGCCACAACCTGGGCGCCAAGTCGAAGCGGCTGTCGCCGAAAAACCGCTGGGAGGACCTTATTCTCCCGGAGGAGCAGACTCGGAAGCTCCGGCATGCCTGCAATCATATTCGGTACAAGCATACCGTATACGGCTCCTGGGGATTTCAACGCAAGCTTTCCTACGGCACCGGGGTCAGCCTGCTGTTCTCGGGTCCCCCGGGCACGGGCAAGACGATGGCCGCGGAAGTCGCGGCGAACGAGCTGGACATGGAAATTTACAAAATCGATTTGTCGCAAATCATTAGCAAGTATATCGGGGAAACCGAGAAAAATTTGCGCGAAATATTCGACGAGGCGCAACAAAGCTATGCGATTTTGTTTTTCGACGAAGCCGATGCCCTGTTCGGCAAACGTTCCGAGGTCAAGGACTCCCACGATAAGAACGCCAATACGGAAGTCGCGTTCCTGCTGCAGAAGATGGAGGAATACCGGGGCATTTCCATTTTGGCGACCAACTATTTGCAGAACATGGACGAGGCCTTTTTGCGCCGCATTAACTATGTGATCCGGTTTCCGTTTCCGGACGAGAAGCAGCGGGAGACGATCTGGAGGAACATCTTCCCGACGCAGACGCCGCTTGGCTCCGATCTGGATTGCGCCTTTCTCGGCCGCAAGCTGCAGATGTCGGGCGGAAGCATTAAGAACGTCGCCCTGACGGCGGCTTTTCTGGCGAGCGGGACCGGCGAGGCCGTCGGGATGAAGCACGTTTTCCAGGCGTACCAATACGAGCTGGACAAGACGAACCGCGCGATTACGAGGGACGAGCTGGGAGAATACGGCTATTTTTTCGAAGAGATCCGGAACGGCTAACGTAATCATAGACGAGCTCTCTTTCCAGTAAGGAAGGGGGGCTCGATTTTTGTAGACGATACGAAGAGGATACAGGGTCGACTCGGGGTTCGAAAGGCGCTGGGGTATCCCGGCGTCTTTAGGGTGTCTACGCTTCGCGACTGATGATATGATAGAGTCGGAAAGGTTTTCAAACCGGATCGCGGGTGCCGGTTCAGCTGATATTCGTCATAAGGGAGCCCCATCATGGATATTAGACAGTGGATGTCGATGTTGCTTTTCATCGCTACGGCGATCATGCTGTTCATCTCGTGGCTTTCCTACCGGAAGCGCCATCTGCCCGTTGCGAGAACGATGATTGTCCTCATGCTGGCGGCGGCTTTCTACGCTTTCGGTTACGCGCTGGAGGTGCTCAGCCGATCTCTGGACGAATTCAAGCTCTCGCTTCATATCGAATATTTGGGCATTCCATTCGTCTCCACGCTCTGGCTTATTCTGGTCATTCAATTTACGGGCGTCGCCGCGCGTTATCGGAAACGGCTGGCGGCGGCGCTGATGATCGTTCCCGCATTGGTTTTCGGTTTTCAACTCACGAACGATTGGCACCATCTCGTGTACGAACGCTATGTCTTAAACGCGGATACCCCGGTCCCCCTGTATACGACGGTCAAAGGAATCTGGTACAGGGTGCACACCTTCTACAATTACGGAGTGATGCTGTGCGGCCTTCTGATGTTTATCCCGATGTACTGGCGCTCTCCGCCGATCACGCGCAAGCAGATCGTCATTCTGGCCTTGGGGGCGACCGCTCCGATGCTGCTCAACGCGATGTTCTGGTTCGGCGTCATCGTCGATTTGACGCCGTTTGGCTTCGTCGTGTCGGGGATCGTCTACATATGGGGAATTTATCGTTTTAATTTGCTGAGGCTGATGCCGCTCGCGCAGGCGAAGATCTTCGATACGATCGGGGATGGAGTCATTGTGATGGACGGAGAGGACAGAATCGTGAACTTCAATCGCCCGGCCTTATCCGTGCTGAACGGTCTCGGCGACGTCTCCCGTTATCCGGCGAACCTCCGGAACGTGCTTTCCGCGTATCCGGAACTGCTGGCGAACATTCGCCATGCGGGCTCCGGAGAAGCCAAATTCGCGTTCCATCGCCGGGAGGGAAAACGGATCCGGCATTATCACTGCAGTCTGACCCCGATTCAGGATTCGGGCAGGATGCCGCTAGGCAAAATTCTGATGTTCAACGACATTACGGAGCTCAAGGAGAACGAGTCGCGTCTGCTGGAGAACGCGCGGCAACTAGCCGAGTTGAACGCCTTCAAGGATAAACTGTTCACCGTCGTGGCGCACGATATCCGGGACCCTATCGCCCTTCTCGTCAGCTTAACCGAGCTTCTGGGAGAGGAGCAGGTGGCCGCCCATCGGGAGCATTCCGAGCTCTTTCAGGAATTGAAGGATCAAGTCGGCAGCACCTTCCAACTGGTGGAGCATTTGCTGGACTGGTATCGCAGCCAGAAAGGACAAGTCCAGTTCCGGCCGATGAGCTGGAACTTGAAGCAGGTCGTTCGCCAGGCGTTGTCGCTGGCCAGGGCGAAGGCGAATATCAAGCGGATCGCGATGACCGAGAACGTCGACGAGCAGCTTGTCGTTCAAGCCGACAAGGAGATGCTGGATTTGATCTTGCGCAATCTGCTGGCTAACGCGATCAAGTATACGGGGATCGGAGGCGCGATCGAGATCGGCGCCGCGCCGGAGGATGGGGCGATCATCGTCGCCGTTCGCGACAACGGAGCGGGAATCGATCCGCATATCTCGGAGCTGCTTCGGTTAGAGGAGCCATTCTTCAAGCCTCCGCCGGGCGGGGACGAATCGGCGAACGCCCGGTTCGGACTTGTGCTGGCGCGGGAGTTTCTGCGGATTCACGGCGGTCGGCTGTGGTTCGACAGCGTTCCGGGCGAGGGGACGACCTTCTATTTCTCGTTGGCCGTCCCGGACGCCGACGGGACCGCGTTCGCCGACGGCGTTAGAGAGGAGGCAAGCTTATGAAAGCGATTCTTGTAGACGACGAACCGGCGATGCATCTGATCTTGCGCAAAATGCTGGCGAAGCTGCCGGAGGTTCGAGTGGAAGCCGCTTTTACGGACGCGAAGGCCGCGGCGGCTTTCTTACGCGAGAACGAGGATATCGGTCTCGCTTTCGTCGACATCTCGATGGCGGGGGAGAGCGGCCTGGCATTTGCCGCTTCGACTAACGCCTCGGGTTCATCCGTTCAGATCGTTTTCGTCACGTCGCATAAGGAATATGCGTTGGAGGCTTTCGAGCTGTCCGTGCTGGACTATCTGGTGAAGCCCGTCACGCAGGAACGGCTGCAGCGAACGGTTCAGCGCGCGGTGGCGGCGACGCGGGCTTCAAGGCGGTCGGGACCGGCAGCGGGCGTAACGGGCAAGACCGTCGTCACGGTGCTGGGAGACGTCGTCGTCAGCAACGAAGCGGGCCGCGTCAAATGGATCTCGCGCAAATGCGCCGAGCTGTTCGCCTACTTGCTGCTCCATCGGGGCAGAAGGATTCCCCGCTCCAGACTGATTGCCGATATTTTCGGGGGAATGAATCATGAACAGGCGCTGAAATATTTGAATACGTCGGTCTATCAATTGCGCAAATCCTTGGAGCCTCTCGGTTTGCGCGAGATCGTACGCTCCGAGAACGACGGATACGCTCTCGAACTGGCGGCCGATTGCTCGGTCGATTGCGAGGAGTTCGAGAAGCAAGCGCATCGCTTGGAGATCATCACGGCCGACAATGCGGAGCATGCGCAGCGAATCGAGCGGTCCTATACCGGGGAGCTGTTCGGAGATCGGGGATACGTGTGGGCCGTTCACGAGACGGATCGTTACGCGGAGCTCTACGCCTCGCTTGCCGGAAGGCTAGCCGAAGCCCATCTCTCCATGCGGAACCCCGAGAGCGCGCTAAGCCTGCTCATGAAGCTGAATCGGCTCAATCCGCTGGACGAATCGGTCGTTCGCCTGCTCATGCTGACGCGCGAACGGATCGGGGACAGCAACGGAATCAGCGCGCTGTATGCCGATTACGTTCGGCTTCTTGACCGCGAGTTGGGCATTCGGCCGTCCGAAGAGTTGATCGGCTATTACGAGGAACGGATCGGAAGTTTCCGGAACGGTTGAAGTCCGCAACGAACGGCGGAAATGCCCGTTATAACACCGGAGAGCAAAATCGGAGACATCAGGCTCAGCGGCCTGACGTCTCCGGTTTTCAGTTTCGTACGGTTTTCGCCTATCCGCGTTACCCGGTTTATGAAAGCTCGACGATTCGCGGGGTGATCATCTGCTTGCGCGGCTCGGTCCCGTTCGCGATGGAATCCACGATCATCTGCGCGGCGATCGTTCCCATCTCGAACGGAGACTGGTCGATATAGGCGAGCGGAGGGACGCAATCCGGATAGAGCAGCGGCTGGTCGCAGCAGACGATGCGCACGTGCTTCAGACCGAGCTTGGCGCAAGCCTTTCCGACGTAACGGGCGAGCAGCGCGTCGACGGCGGCTATGGCGTCGAGATCCCGGTTGTTCTCCAGAAATTCGATGATTTCCGGAGGGATATCGTCCCCGTCCTTGTTCGATTGCTCGAGTACGGAGGTCGAGACCGAGAGAATTCTCTGCGGAGGCAACATTTCTTTGCCCTTCTGGACAAGAGCGTTTTGGAACCCGTTTACCCGATCGCTTACGCCGATCGTGTACAAGGGAGGATAGGTCACGAGTCCGATCGACTGAGCCTTCCGCTCGGTCAGGTAATCCACCATAAGCGTGCCGATTTCTTTCGTGTTGCAGAACACGCCGTTGGTACGAATGTCGCGCATCGTTCTTTCGACGAGAACGACGGGGTGCTTGTTCAACACAAGGCGGACGATGTCGTCGTTGAAGTGCTGCTCCCCTTGGCTTGCCACGATAATCATCCCGTCTACGGGGATGATTAGGAAATCGTGGATCGCCTTCGATTCCTCTTCGCGATTCGAAATTCTCTTGAATACAAAATGATAGGAAAGCCGGGTCAATGCGGATTCTACGCCGGAAATCAACATAGAGGAGTAATGGGACTCCATCCATGGCATGATGAATCCGATCATCTTCGCGCTTTGCGGCATGGGAAGACGCGGAGGTTGATGAATTTCCGCCGGGCTCGGGCTTGGGTTCCTATCGGAAACGAAAGTTCCCTTGCCGCGATGGCGATAGAGATAACCGTCGTTCACCAAGCCGAGCATGGCATGCTTCGCCGTTATTCTGCTGACCTGAAATTGGTCGGCTATTTCCCGTTCGGGAGGGATCTGATAATGCGGCGGCCACAGACCTCTCTCTATCTGCGCGATAATATAATCCTGGATTTGCGAATACAAAGGTTTCTTCGCGTTCATATTCCGGTTTCACTCCGAATTCGTTGATAAAATCGAATCTCCATTTGTTCGGTTTTGATGAAAGTATATAACATTAGTATTAATATATCAACGACTTAGAAAATAGGGTTATTTCATGAAATTTTCGAAAATGCTTCGTGGCGTTAGCGTGGATATTTGATTTACGCGCCTTCTTAAACAGCTCCTTTTTCCACTAGAGCATGATAACAGTACTAATATAACATTATGTCATTAGTAACGTATTGACATGACCAATTATCTAGTGTTAATCTTTATCTGCAAACGCTTACCCGGCGGCAGCAAACATTTATTGTCTTTTTTCTTCAGTGAAATTGGATATATCTTTTTGGGGAGGTTAGAAGCTATGAACGGAAACATCGTGGATTTATCGTTGGACATTTATCATGCCGCGCCGACATTCCCTCTGGATCCGAAGTGCGCGGTTATCGTCCATCACACGGTCGATAGTATGGGATACAACATTTCGCAGCTTGTGATGAGCACCCATCAAGGTACTCACTTGGACGCGCCTTTCCATTTCCTCGACGACGGGAAGACGGTGGAGCAGCTCGATCTGAACAAATGCATCGGAGACGCGCTGCTCGTCGATTTGTCCCATAAGAAGCCGAAGGAAGCGATCACGGTCGAAGATTTCGCTTCCGCGGCCCACCGGATCGGCGAAGGAACCCGGCTCATCTATCGGACGGACTGGTTCAAGCAGTATCCGCAGAAACACTATTTTTCCGATTTTCCCTACATGACGATCGAACTGGCGGAATGGCTGGCGGAACGTAAAATCGCAATGATCGGCATGGACGTTCCGACGCCGAATCCGACCGACTTCGATCCGGTTCACAAAATTTTGCTGAAGGCGGAAATCGTTATCGTGGAAGGATTGGCGAACTTGGGCGATATCGGCGCGGACGAATTCTTTTTCATGGCGGCTCCTTTGAGGATCAAGGGGCGCGACGGTTCGCCGGTAAGAGCGCTGGCGATGCGGAAATAAAACGGCGGAGGGAAAACATGAGCAAATACTTGGCAGCGGTTACGGATTCCGGATTTCCCGACTTGGAGCAAGAGAAGCGCATCCTGCAGCCGATAGGATTCTCTTTTGCCGAGGGACAGTGCAAGACGGCGAATGAAGTCGCCGCGCTGTGCCGCGACGCGGACGCCGTGTTGACCCAATGGGCGCCGGTTACGGCGGAAGCGATCGAGTCGTTCGAGAAATGCCGGGTGATCGTGAGATACGGCATCGGGGTCGACAACGTCGATCTCGATGCGGCCAGACGCAAAAATATCCCCGTCGTGAACGTTCCCGATTACGCCGTCCAGGAAGTCGCCGATCATACGCTTTCCTTGATGCTGGCCATCGTTCGCAAAATCCCCCAGGTGACGCAGCGAGTGAGAGACGGCATATGGGAGATTTCGCCTTGCCGGCCGATCGTCGGCTTGCAGGACAAAACGATCGGCCTGGCCGGGTTCGGCAACATCGCCAGAGCCGTTCTGAAGCGGGCGACGGCGTTCGGCCTTAAAGCGATCGCTTACGATCCGTACGTCGACGAGTCTGCTTTTGCCGGGACGGGAGCGGAGAAGGTAGATTGGGAGACGCTGCTTTCGCGCAGCGATATTTTGTCCGTGCACATGCCGCTTACGCCGGCCACGAAACGGATATTGAATGCGGATGCCTTCGACAAGATGAAGCCGACAAGCTTCTTGGTCAATACCTCCAGAGGAGGGACGGTCGATACCGAAGCGTTGGCCGACTCCCTTCGCGACGGCAAGATCGCGGGAGCCGCGGTCGACGTGCTGGAACAGGAGCCGATCGCTCCCGACAGTCCGTTGCTGAAGATGGACAACTGCCTCGTTACGAGCCATTGCGCCTGGTATTCGGAAAGCTCGCTTCTTCGTTTGCAGGAGTATGCGGCGCTCGAAATCAAGAGATTGTTTTCCGGGGAACGGCTTCTCCACGTGGTGAACGGAGTCGGCCATTCGAGTTAGAAACGGAACTTAACCCAAGCAGCGGAGGTTGAAAGCGGCAATGAAAGCACTTGTATATCTCGGAGCCAGACGGTTGGCGATAGAGGAGCGGGACGTTCCGGAACCGAAAGCGGACGAGGCGATCCTTCGCGTCGAAGCCGTCGGCATTTGCGGCAGCGAATTGGAAGGCTACTTGGGGCATAGCAGCGTCCGGGTGCCTCCCCTCGTAATGGGACACGAATTTTGCGGATCGATCGTTCGTACGGGGGGCGATGTAAGCGGTTTATCCATCGGGGACAAGGTGATCGCGAACCCGCTTGTCTCCTGCGGGTCATGCGACCGCTGCCGGATCGGCAAAGGAAACGTTTGCCGCAACCGGCAGATCGTCGGCATTCACCGCCCGGGAGCGTTCGCGGAATACGTCGCCGTTCCCGCCGCGAATCTTTATCCCGTACCGTCGGAGATGGATTCCAACTTGGCCTCCCTGGCGGAGCCGCTCGCGGTATGTATCCACGCGGTCAAGCTGGGGCTGAGGCCTTACGAAAATCTGATGATTTACGGAGCGGGGCCGATCGGGCTTCTGACGCTGCAAGCGGCGTTGACGATGGGCGCGGATCGCGTGCTGTTGGTGGACAGGCAGCCGGACAGGCTGGTCTTCGCGAAACGGCTCGGCGCCGAGACCGCGACGCCGGAGCAGGCGGAGGAAGCGCGCGAGAAGTTGTTCGGGGCGCGCGGAGTGGATACGATCATCGATTGCGCGGGCGTTCAATCCACCCGCGAGCATGCGATCCGAAGCGTCAACCCGGGCGGCACGATTGTAGCGGTAGGGCTGGGGCAGGATCAATCCTTGCTCTCCATGAACCACGTCGTGCGCCAGGAAATCGCGATCGTCGGATCGTACACGTATTCGGACGAAGATTTCGGGCAGGCGGTCAGGCTGTTGTCCCAAGGAAAAGTGACCGGCGAGAATTGGTCGTCGACATGCGGTTTGGAGGAAGCGGCCGGGGTGTTCGCGGATCTTGCCGACGGCAAGGCCAAGTTCAGCAAATATATCATAAATCTTTCAGAAGGAGCGCGGTAAAATGAGCAGGTTAGCGGGCAAAACGGCTATCGTGACGGGCAGCACCAGAGGGATCGGCAGAGGAATCGCCGTCCGCTACGGCAGAGAAGGAGCGAACGTAGTCGTGTCGGGCACGAACGCGGAGCTGTGCGAGGAGGTGGCGGACTCGATCCGCCGGGATGGCGGATCCGCGATCGGCATCGCGTGCGACGTTTCCGATCTGGATCAGATCAATCGGTTGTACGACAAGACGCTGGAGAAATTCGGCGAGATCAACATCGTCGTGAACAATGCGGGAATCGCCGTATTTAAGCCTTTTATAGAGGTCGAACCGGAGACGGTCAGGAAAATATGGAACGTTAACCTGTTCGGAACGTTCTTCAGCGGTCAGCGGGCGGCGAAGGAGATGATTCGGCAGGGCAAGGGCGGGAAAATCATCAATATGTCTTCCATCTCCGAGGAAGTCGGCACCGCCGATCTGACTCAGTACGCCACGACCAAAGGCGGCATTAAAATCATGACCAAGTGCATGGCGCTCGAGCTGGCCAAATACGGGATCAACGTCAACGCGATCGGCGCCGGCGTCATCGATACGGATATCAGCATGGAGGAGTTCTCCAAGCCGGGCATGAGGGAAGAGACGGTCAAGAGAATTCCGTGGGGCCGCATGGGAGAACCGGACGATCTGGCCGGTACCGCGGTGTTCCTGGCTCATGAGGATTCGGATTACGTAACCGGAACTACGGTGTACGTCGACGGCGGATTGCTCGCGATGTAACGCCCGATAAATAAAAAGGAAATCAGGGAGGGTACTTCAATATGTCCAAAGTTTTTCGTACAACGCTGTTCTCATTGTCCGCCGCCGCTTTAGTCGCCGCCACCGCTTGCGGCGGCAATAACGCAAGCCCTTCCGGCTCGGCCGCGCCGTCCGCCGGCGCCTCCGAACCGGCCGGCTCGGCGAGCGCGGAAAAAACGGTTACGATATCGCATGCGGTAGGCGGAGACAGCCCGAGCCGCGACGTGTGGATGAAAGCGATCGGCGAAGCGGTCGGCGTCGAGCTCGACATTCAGGTGCTGCCGCTGGAGCAGATGGAGCAAATCTACAAAGTAAAGGCCGGCACGAACGATCTTCCGGATTTGATCAGCTATCACCCGGGCGCGAGGACGAGAGACGACTTGCAGGCGGCGGACAAGCTTATCGACCTGTCGGACATGCCGATCGTTCAAAATATATTGGACGACATCAAGCCTTATTACGTAGAGCCGGACGGCAAGGTGTACGGCGTGCCGGGGCAGGCGCTGAAATTCGGCGGCATCGCGTACAATAAGAAAGCGTTTACGGAAGCGGGCGTCGGCATCCCGCAATCGCTCGACGAGCTATTCGCCGTCAGCGAGAAACTGAAAGCGGCCGGCAAAACTCCGCTCTACTTGTCGGCGAAGGATTCGTGGACGCTGCAAATTCCGGGACTTGCCGCTTTCTCGTACGATCAGCTGCACAGCCCCGGCATTCTGGACAAAATCAATACGAATCAAGCCACGTTCAAAGATGCGGCCAACTTCATCGGAGCGTTCGATACGATGAAGAAGATGGTCGATCAAGGCTACGTGAACAGCGACTATTTGTCGGCCACTTATACGAACGGCTTGCAGGCGATTTCCGAGGGCAAGGCGGGCATGTATCCGGTGCTGACGAGCGCCTTCAGCACCATTCTGGACACCACGCCCGACCTGATCAACGACGTGGGCTTCTTCCCGTGGCCGGTCGAAGGCGACAATACGGTTACCGTATGGCCTCCGATGATCTACGGCATTCCGCAATCGAGCAAAAATGCCGACGCCGTCAAGAAGTACATCGAATTCTTCGCTTCTTCCGAAGGGCAGAAGATTTACTTCGACACGCTGCCGGCAGCCGGGGTGCCGGCTTACAAAGGCGTCGAGCTTGACGAATCGAAGCTGCTTGATCCGGTAAAAGAAATGATCGAAGTCACCAAAACGGCGAAACAATTCGCTACGGTCGACTTCAGCGTCGTCGCGAACATGGGCGCGTTCGGTCAAACGGTGCAGGAAATCCTGATGGGCCAGAAGACGGGAGCGGACCTTGCCGCGGAGTTGTCCGACATTCTTGCGAAAAACGCGAAAGCGAAAGGCGCCCCGGGATTCTGATAGACGGCATAACGGATATTGAAGCCCCGCAAGGGGCTTCGATATCGGATGGGGGAGATCAGATTGCATAAATTGGAACGCAAAACCTACTCGATCGGCTTCGTTATTCCCTGGCTGCTCATCTACGGCGTTTTTTTCGTGCTGCCGACGTTGTTCAGCTTTTACTACGCGTTTACCGACTGGGACCTGACATCCGCGAAGTTTTCCGGGTTCGGCAACTTTGTGGAGATGTTCCACAACCCGGTGTTTTCCACGGCGCTGGCCAATACCGCCATCTTCACGGTCATGTCGATTGTCCTTAAAGTCGCCGTTTCCCTTGCGCTGGCGATGGCGCTGTATCATTGTATCGCCAGCAACTTTTTCCGTACGATCTTCTTCTCCCCTTACGTTCTGAGTTATATCGCGATCGGAGTCCTGTTCACCGCGATCATGCATCCGGAGATCGGCGCGCTGAACAAGGCGCTGCGAGCGATCGGGCTGGATTTCTTGGCGCTTAACTGGCTCGTGGAGAAAGGGCAGGTCGTCTACTCCCTTGTGTTCATCGACGTCTGGAAGTCGGCCGGCTTCCACTTGGCGATCTTTATCGCGGCGCTGCAGACGATCCCCTCCGATATGATGGAATCGGCCTCCATAGACGGGGCAGGGCCTTGGAAGAAATTCCGCTACATTACGTTTCCGATGCTTGCGTCGGCGTTTAACGCCAACGTCATTTTCGCGCTTATCGTCGGCTTGACGAAATTCGATCTCGTGTTCGTCACGACGGGCGGCGGGCCGGGCTATTATTCGGAAGTGTTGAAAACATTGGTCTACAAGCAATTCGCCATGGGCCGTTACGGTTTGGCTACCGCCGGCGAGCTGATTATATTCGCGATCGTCATCACGCTGACGGTTACGATGAGGAAATTTCTGGACAAGCGGGAGGTGGAGGTTTAATGAAATCGCGTTCCCTTCCGTACGGACAAATCGTTCTCATTGCCGCGTTATCCGCATTGAGCCTTCTCATCGTCGTTCCTTTTTACCTGATCTTCGTGAATTCATTGAAGTCGCCCGCGGAAGCGAGCGAATTGGGCCTTGCTTTCCCTTCGAAGCTGGAATGGAGCAATTATTCGAAAGTGTTCGAAGCCGCGGATCTGCCGCTCGCATTTACGAACAGCATCGTGCTCACCTTCTCGAGCGTAGCGATCATTCTGGTCTCGGCCGCGATGGCCGCATTCGCGATGCAGCGAAGAAAAGACGGTTGGAGTTCGGCGATGAACGTATTGGTCATGCTGGGCCTCGTCGTTCCTCCCGCCATCGTGCCGCTTTACAAGGTGCTTAGCTTCTTCCACCTGAACGGAACGATCCTCGGCGTCGTCCTGATCAACGTGGCGACCCGTTCGCCGCTCAGCGTGTTTTTGGCGAACCAGTTCCTTAAGAGCATTAGCAAAGAGATCGACGAAGCCGCCATCATCGACGGCTGCGGCAAATATAAATTGTTTTTCCGGATCGTGCTTCCGCTCATGGGACC
Source organism: Bacillota bacterium (assembly GCA_023418755.1). Lineage (GTDB taxonomy): Bacteria > Bacillota > Bacilli > Paenibacillales > Paenibacillaceae > Cohnella. The sequence continues at coordinate 15,402 of JAEZZE010000115.1, forward strand.
GATCATGGTCACGCTGTTCGTCTTTAACTCGACCTTCGTCTGGAACGACTTTATGTACGTGCTCTATTTCTTGTCCAGCGGCAAGCAGATGACGCTGCCTCTGACGATGTATTTGTTTACCGGACAATTCGGATCGATGTGGAATCTCGTTTTCGCCAATATTCTGATCATCTCGGCTCCGCTGTTGATCGTTTACTTTTTCGCGCAGCGCTTCATTATTGCCGGCATGACGGCCGGCGCCGTCAAAGGCTGATTAAACCGATAAACCAATGAACGAGGTGTTCAAATGGCATTCCGCGCAAAACGCTTAAGAGTGGAATATTTGGAAAATCCGCAAGGCATCGACGAGCCGCGTCCCCGTCTCGGCTGGACCGTGGAAGCTTCGGGCAGAGGGACCCGGCAAACGGCCTATCGCATTCTCGTGGCGACCGAGCTGTCGCTTCTCGACGCCGACGACGGCCATGCATGGGATACCGGCAAAGTTGCGTCGGAGCAGTCGGAGCACGTGGAGTATGCGGGAGCGGAGCTGCAATCGAGGCAGCGGTATTATTGGAAAGCGAAAATATGGAATCAAAACGACGAACCCTCCGACTGGTCGTACGGAAGCTGGTCGATGGGGCTGCTGCTGCGGGACGAGTGGAGGGGCAAGTGGATCGGCCTGAAATCCGACGTCGTGCCGAACAAAGAGATACAGAAGCCGTCGGTCTATTTGCGCAAGACGTTCGATATCTCTAAGCCGGTCAAGCGGGCTACGCTATATGCCACGGCGCTCGGCTTATACGTTTGCCATCTTAACGGAAGCAAAGTCGGCGAGTACGTCTTCTCCCCGGAATTTACCGATTACAATACCCGGGTGTATTATCAGACCTTCGACGTGACCGGAATGCTCCGTCAAGGCGGCAACGGCATAGGATTGACCTTGGGCCAAGGCTGGTATGCCGGTTACGTCGGGCTGTACGATTTTCAAAAATACGGAACCGACCCCTTCGGCCTTCTGCAGCTGAATATCGAGTACGAGGACGGGAGCTCGTCGTACGTCGCGACGGACGAAAGCTGGAAAGCCTCCTTCGGCCCGATCGTTTCCTCCGACCTGATCATGGGCGAAGTGTACGACGCAAGACTGGAAATGCCGGGATGGAACGAATTCGGGTACGAGGCGTCCGATTGGCTGGAACCTAGCGTCAACTTCGATTACAAAGGGTATTTGGACGCGCAGTGCGGTCCTGACGTCAAAGTGACGATGAGGCTTAATCCGAAAAAAATAACGCGAGTCGCGCCTCGCAAATATATCGTCGACATGGGCCAGAACATGGTAGGCCGAGTGATCGCGAAGCTTCCGGCGAACGCCGAACGGGGCGACCGGATGACGATCCGTCACGGCGAGGTGCTCACCCGCGAAGGCGAGCTGTACACGGACAACCTTCGCAATACGAAACAGCTCGACGTCTATATCGCAAGCGGTTCGGGCGACGAAACGTACTCGCCGACCTTCACCTTTCACGGCTTCCGGTTCGTCGAGATCGACGGTTATCCCGGAGAGCTGACGGAAGACTGTCTCATCGGAGAGGTGATCCACTCCGCCATGGACGTCACCGGGAACGTCGAGACATCGGACGAGATGGTCAACCGTCTGTTCAGCAACATTTTCTGGACGCAGCGCGGCAATTTTCTCAGCGTCCCGACGGATTGCCCGCAGCGCGACGAGAGGGCCGGCTGGATGGGGGATGCGCAAATCTACTCTTTTACGGCCAGCTTTAATATGGAAGTCGCCTCGTTTTTCAAAAAGTGGATGATCGACGTCGAGGATGCGCAGAAGCCGACGGGGGCGTTTGCCGACGTCTCGCCGCATTTGCCGTATTCCACCATTTCGGCCTATCCGCTCGTCGGTTCTTCCGGATGGGCGGACGCCGGCGTCGTCATTCCGTGGAACATGTACCGGATCTACGGGGACAAACGTATTCTTGAGCGGCATTACGAGGCGATGACCCGTTGGATTCGCTACAACAGGATGATGTATCCGCGGCATATTCGGCGGAACAGGCCGCAATACGGGGACTGGCTGTCCATTCCCGCGGCCGATCTGACCGACGAGCAGCATGGTACCACTCGCTACAGCGCGTTCTCGACGACGCCGTTCGAAGTGTTCGGAACCGCCTACTATGCTTATGTCGCCGGCATGATGCGGGATATCGCGGCCGTTCTCGGCAAGTCGGAAGACGAGCGTCGATTCGCCGAGCTGCACGAAGAGATCAAAGCGGCGTTTAACCGCGAGTTCGTCGGCGAAGACGCGCGCATCAGCGGGAATACGCAGACGGCTTACGCGATGGCGCTGTTTATGGACCTGCTGCCGGAGAACAAGCGCGAGCAAGCGGCCCGGCATCTGGTTGGCCGCATTGAAATCGAGAACTGGCACATCACGACCGGCATCCACGGCATTCGCTTTCTGCTGCCCGCGTTGTCCGAGTACGGTTACGACGACGTAGCTTATCGATTGCTGCAACAGGACACTTATCCGTCCTGGATGTACACGATCCATGAAGGCGCCACGACGATCTGGGAGAGATGGGACGGGTGGACGGAGGAGAAGGGGTTCCAGAATACGCTGATGAATTCCTTTAACCACTATGCATTAGGCTCGGTCGGCGAATGGATGTACCGCTATATGGGAGGCATCCATCCGGCGGAGCCGGGATACAAGAAAATCGTCATCCGGCCAAGGATCAACGAGCGGCTGCGTAAGGCCGACGTCCGCTATCGCTGCATCAAAGGGCTGATCGAGTCCGCTTGGGAAGTGACCGATCGGGGCGAATTGGAAATGCGCGTGACGATACCGCCCAACGCTTCGGGAGAGATCGTCATTCCGCTGAAGTTCGGGGCGACGGTCACGGAAAGCGGCGTGTCCGCCGAACGGGCGGAAGGGGTAGCTCTGCTGAGACGGGACGAAGATAACGCGGTGTATCTTTGCCAGCCGGGCACTTACCGCTTTACGGCCAAAGCCTGAAGAAAGGTTTTGGAGGTGCGACGCGGCGCCGGAGAGGAAGAGGTTTTCGTGAGAATAGAACGAATCGAGCTGCGGAATCATGACGAACGCGCTTATTTGGATGCTTATTTGCCGGATGATGCCGCGGCGGCCGAGGTCGATCGCAGGCATCCCGCCGTCGTCGTCTGTCCCGGCGGGGCTTATCTCTTCGCCTCGGAGCGAGAAGGAAAACCCGTGGCATTAAGATTTGCCGCGCAGGGATATCGGGCTTTCGTCCTTCGCTACGCTACGCGCTATCGGAACAGGGAAGAGTTCGTAATCGGACTGGCCGGTTCGGCGGAATCCCCGGAAGAGGACGAGGACCCGATCCTCCTCGCCCTCTATTCGATCTGGCCCAAGCGATGCGGCTCATTCGGGAGAACGCGGAGCAATGGCGAGTCGACCCGGACCGGATCGCCGTTTGCGGATTTTCGGCAGGAGGCCATTTGGCGGCAAGCCTGGGCGTGCACTGGCAGGATAAGGCGTTGGAAGAGGCGTTAGGCCAAGACGGCATGCCGCCGATCAAGCCGAATGCGCTGATCCTCGGTTACGCGACGACGGACTTTACGATACGGGACGGAGGGAATGCCGCGAGCGCCTCTTACGACAGGCTGCGCGACCTGGCCCATCGGGCCATGTTCGGAACGGCGGAGCCGTCCGAGGAGCAATTGAAGCGGAATAGTCCGGTCCATTTTGTCTCGTCAAGCACTCCGCCGACCTTCGTGTGGCATACGGCCGACGATCGGATCGCGGACGTAAGCCATGCGCTCGTTTTCGCGTCCGCGTTGGCGCGGCACCGCGTGCCCTTCGAGCTGCATATTTTCGAGAGCGGAGGGCACGGATTATCCTTGTGCGACGAATCGACCGCCGAGCACGAGGGACAAATTCGCCCGGACTGCGGCGTATGGGTAAATATAGCTCTCGCTTGGCTTCGCAAGCAATTTGGTGAGCGGATTTAGAATTGAATAACGGGGGACTGGGAAATGAAGCTGTTAACGTTTATTCGTAACGGTAGGCAGGAGCTCGGCGTGAAGGCGGACGCCGGCGTCGTAGACCTGGCGCGGGTCGGGCTGATCTGCGACGTTATGGAAGTCATAGAGGGCGGCGCGGAAAAAGTCGCGGAGTTGGAGCGGGCGATCGAGGGATTGGAGCTATCGGCTTCATCCGAATACGTGCTGGACGAAGCGTCGTTGGAATGGGGGCCCTGCGTCACGCGGCCGAACAAAATCATCTGCGTCGGCCTGAATTACCGCAAGCACGCGGAAGAGACGAATGCGCCGATTCCGGAGTACCCGATTCTGTTCAATAAGTTCAACAACACGCTGACCGGGCACTTGAAGCCGATCGCCGTACCCGAAGCGACCGAGAAGCTGGACTACGAAGCCGAACTGGTCGTCGTGATCGGCAAGAAAGCGAAGAACGTCGCCAAGGAAAACGCGCTTAAGCACGTATTCGGCTATGCCTGCGTGAACGATTTGTCCGCGCGCGATCTGCAGCTTCGCACCCATCAATGGCTGCTCGGCAAGACGTGCGACGACTTCAGTCCGCTCGGTCCGTACTTGGTGACGGCGGACGAAGTCGGGAATCCGAACGCATTGGCGATCCGCGCGATCGTGAACGGAGAAGTCCGACAAAGCTCCAACACGTCGGACATGATCTTCCACGTCGACGAGATCGTCAGCTACATTTCCCGGCATATGACTCTCGTTCCCGGGGATATGATTTTGACGGGCACGCCGGAAGGCGTCGTGCTCGGGCTGCCGCCCGAGCGGCAAGTCTATCTGCGGCCGGGCGACGAAGTGACGATCGAGATCGAGAAGCTGGGCCGACTCACGAATCGTTTTATCGATGAGCGTCCACGCTAATCCGATTACCCAATAAAACGACCCGCCGACGAGCGAAAGACTCGTGGCGGGTCGTTTTTTTATAAGCAGGCTTAAGCCTCCATCTTCTGAGCGCTGTACAGCTTGTAGTAGCGGCCCCGGCGAGCCAGCAGCTCGTCGTGCGAGCCGGATTCGGCTATGCCTTTATCCGAGACGTACAGGATGCGGTCGCAGTTTTTTACCGTAGAGAGGCGGTGCGCGATAATAAACGAGGTTCTTCCCTTGAGCAGCTCGTTCAGCCCTTGCTGAAGCAAACGCTCGGTCCGGGCATCGATGGACGACGTCGCTTCGTCCAAAATCAGAATGCGCGGATTGGCCAGCAGCGTCCTGGCGAACGAGATGAGCTGCCGCTGCCCCTGGGACAGCTTGGAGCCGCGCTCGTTGACCTCCGTCAAGTAGCCCTTCTCGAACTCGCGAATAAAATCGTCGGCACGCACCGTTTTGGCGGCGGCGATGACTTCTTCCTCCGTGGCGTCGAGCTTGCCGTACCGGATATTATCCATAATCGTACCGGAGAAAATGAAGCTGTCCTGCAGCATGATGCCCATCTGGCTGCGCAGCGATTGCAGCGTCACCTCCGCGATATCGTGACCGTCGACGAGAATCCGGCCTCCCGTTACATTATAGAAGCGGGAGATCAGGTTGACGACCGTCGTCTTGCCCGCGCCCGTCGGGCCGACGAGGGCAACGCTCTCCCCGGGCTTAATATCGAAGCTTAGATTCTCCAAAATGTGATGTCCCGGTTCGTAGGCGAACGTTACGTCGTCAAACGTGACTCGGCCTTGGAGAGTCGGCAGCTCGCGCGCATCGGGAACGTCGGTTACGGTTACCGGCTCGTCCAGCGTCTCGAAGATGCGCTCCAAGTAGGCGACGGCGTTGATAAAGCTGTTGTACAGGTTCGACAGGTTGAGAATCGGCTGCCAGAAGCGCGCCGCGTAGCCGCTCATGGCGAGAATGACGCCGAAGGTGATCTCGGCCGGCCCCATCCACAGCAGCCCGACGAAGAATAGCGCCGTCGTGACGATCGTCGTCAGGTTATCCACCGTGAACGGAACGAGAAAGTTCAAATACATCGCCTTCATCCACGTTTGGCGGGCGCTGCCGGACAGGCGGGTGAAGAGGCCTTCGTTGCGCTCCTCGCGGGTGAAGATTTGGGTGACGCGAATGCCGCTGATGCTCTCCTGCATATAAGCGTTCAGGTTGGAGCTTTTGTTGGATACCGCCTGCCAGGCCCGGCGCTGCTTGGTCTTGATGAGCAGCATGATGCCGAGGAAGACCGGCAGCCCGCCGAGAATGATCAGCGACAGCCGCGCGTCCACCGCGAACATGAAGGCGGCGATGAACAGCAGGTTCATAATCTCGAGGATAAAGTTGATGATTCCGTTAGACAGCACGTCCGACACCGAGTTGACGTAGTTGACGACCCGGATGAGAATTTTGCCCTGCGGCCGATCGTCGTAATACTGGAAGGGCAGCTTCTGCAAATGCTTAAATAGATCGGCGCGAATCTCGAAAATGATATCTTGGCCGACGCGCGTCATAATGCGCGAACGAATGGTGGCCAGGATGACGCTGACGACTATGGTGGCGAAAATAAGCGCCGACCAGCCGACCAGGCCCGTCTTGTCCTTGGCGGGAATCGTGACGTCGACGACATGCTGCATAATGAGCGGCGCGGAGAGCCCGATACCGGCCGACAGCGCGCTTAGGACGAAAGCGACGATCATCGGCTTTTTCTGCCGTTTGATATAGACGAGCGCTCGCCGGAAATGCCGTATATTAAACGGCGATTCCAGCTCTTCGTCGATGTCGAATTTATTTCTGGCCATTCGCGGTCGCCTGCCTTCCGATGCCTTCGTTCTGCAGCATGAATACTTCGTAGTAATAGCCCCGCTTCGCGAGCAACTCGGCGTGGGTTCCCTCTTCGATCACGCGGCCGTTGTCCAGAATCAGGATGCGGTCGGCTTGCGCCGTCGTGGACACGCGCTGCGCGATGATGATCTTCGTGCAGGAATAATCCAGCTCCCGCAAGCTTTTCTGAATGTGCTCCTCCGTCTCCAGATCCACCGCCGAAGTCGTATCGTCGAGAATCAGAATCGGCGGCTGCACGGCCATCGCCCGGGCCAGGGCGATGCGCTGCTTCTGTCCGCCCGACAGGCCGACGCCGCGTTCCCCGACGATCGTATCGTAGCCTCCCGGCATTTTGCGGATGAAGTCGTGAGCCGCCGCCAGCCGGGCGAACTTCTCGACGTCCTCCTCCGGCATCTCCGGATTGCCGAAGGCGATATTGCCGTCGATCGTATCGGAGAACAGCAGGACGTCCTGCGTCGCTACGCCGATGTTGCCGCGCAGCTCATCCAGCTCAAGATCGCGCACGTCGGCGCCGTCGATAAGAACGCGCCCTTTCGCAACGTCGTAGAAGCGGGGGATCAGACTGATCAGCGTCGTTTTGCCCGAACCGGTTGCGCCCATAATGGCGACGGTTTCTCCGGGATCGACGGCGAAGCTGATGTTCTCCAGCACCGTCGCATTGTCGTATTTGAAGCTCACTTGATCGAATTGAACCCGGCCCTTGTAGCGCCGCTTCGCCCCGCCCCTGTGCTCGTTGACGATTTTCGGCTGGGCATAGTACACTTCGACGATTTTGTTCAGGCTCGCGAAGAAGCGCTGAATATCGTTAATGATGATGCCGATGTTCCGCATCGGGTTGGATAAGCCCCAGATCAGCGCGGAGAAGGCGGAAAACTCCCCGAAGGTGATGCGCCCGTCCATGACGAACAGTCCGCCGGCGATCATCAGAATGACGGTAAAGCCTTGGGCCAGCGTCTCGAGATACGGGAAGTAATCGAGCCACACCATCGCCGCGGCTTTGTTCGCCTTGGAGTAGTTGACGTTTTTCTCGCTGAATTTCTCGATCTCGTAAGCTTCTCTGGCGAACGCTTTGACGACGCGGTTGCCCGAGATGTTCTCCTGCGTCGTGGTGTTCAACTGCGACAGACGCTCCCTGAGATCGGTGTATAAGGGACGAACGCGTTTGGCGAACAGAAAAGCGACGATGAAGATCGGAGGAGACAGGAGCAGCAGCCACCAAGTCAGTGCCGCGTCGATATAGAAGAAATAGGCGACCGCGGCCAGGAATACCGTCAACGACTCGATGATCGTCTTGAAAATCCAGGACATCGTATGCCGGACCATGTCGAGGTCGCCCGTCATTTTGGTCATGAGGTCGCCCGTGCGATTGTGGTCGTAATAGTGCATGTCCTGGCCTTGGATTTTGTTGTACAGATAAATACGGATACGGTAGAGCATGTTCTGCGAAGCGCGCTCGTACATCAGAGTCGTGAAGTAGGCGAGTCCCGTACGCAGAAGGGAAAAGCCGATCATGCCCAGACACAGCCCGATGAGCAGGGCCCGCTCGTCTGTCAGCTTCCGCGCCGCGTCCGCGCCCGTGATGAACGTATCGACGATAAGCTGGCCGATGTACGGGTTCACGATCGTGAGCGAGGAGCCGACGACCGAGAACAATAAAGCCAGAACGTAGCGAGTCCGATCGCCTTTCAAGTTGTGCCATAACCACTTCAGCTGAAACATTCCATCACCGGCTTTTGTAAGTTGTGAGTCCGGAGCGCCCGGGGGCGGCTCTCGATTTGCAAACTACGGAGATTATATCACGCTTGTCAAGAAATCTAACGCGGATAAAACGGTGGAAAGAAGGGTAGGGAAGCCAAAAAGAGCCAAGGCGGGACCCGGGGGCGGCACATCCTTAGTTTTTCGCGAATCGCTTCGTCCGTGCTTCCGTTTACTCGGGCCTATCGCATTATGAATCGCCAGGGCGATGACGGTAATCTCCGATTTTCCGTCATTCTTCTGTCATTGGCGAGCGATATGCTTGAAGTTATGCATTCAGTCAAAAGCAGAAGGAGAAGAGCACAAGTGAACTGGAGTAAAAAGTTCGTTTTCGGAAGGAAGCTAAGTTTGTCGGTCGTTCTGTTGTTCATGGCGGCAGCGGTTAGCGGGTGCATCAATACGGAAGGAGAACTCCAATTCGAAATTGACGGCCATACGCTTCAGGCCAATGAACGGCTTTATTTGCGTTTGCAAGACGGCACGACGCCGCTTACTTCGGACAATCAGGCCGGACAAGCTTCATTTTCCATTATGAATCCCGACTATAAAAGGATGATCGGAGGGTTCGTTCACGACTCGGCGACAGGGATCAGTTGGGTTCCCCGGTTTGAATACGAGGATGTGTACAACAGCTCCAAGGTCTATCTCTCGGAGATCGCCGAGAGCAAGCCCCGGGCCAAGCCGGTCGCGGCCGTTCAGGCGGGCCGACCGGTCGCGGATCCGAATAGAACGGGATTTTTGAGCGTAACTTATGCGGTCTACGGGAATAACAGGGAGCCAGTGGACGACCGAACCGAAATTTACATCGAAGCTTCGGAGCAAGTGACGTTTTACGACAACGAGCCCCGGCATAATAGCCAAACGCAGAGCCGTGCGATGTCCAGCTTCACGGATAAGGGTCTCGTCACGTTCACGATGATGTCGAGCTTGATCGATAGCAACGATCCGGATCTTTCCGCGATTCCGATCGCCCTGTACTCGGGACCGACGCCGGTTCCGATCGTAACGGGCGGTCATGCGGAATTAAGCGCATTATCGTTGTCGGAAGGCTCTCTCTTCCCGGAATTCGACCCGACGATCACATCCTACGTAGCCGATGTGGCCTATGGAGTGTCCAGCTTATCGGTTACGGCGAGCGTATATGACGTTCATGCCTTGTTGACGGTGAACGGAACCGAAGTCTCCAGCGGACAAGCCAGCGAAGCAGTCCGTCTGAACGTGGGAAGCAACCCGATCCGAATCGACGTGACGCCGGTAACCGGCGACGTTCAAACCTACACGGTGACGGTAAGGCGCGGCGCGGCCGGATCTTCTTCCAACGGCGGAGGCTCAGGCCCGGCGTCGCATGACGACGGACCTTTGAGTTCCACGAACGGCCGCTTGACGCTTCCCGCCGGGAGAGCGGGCCTGTTAAGTCTCGGCGAGGCGGTTCGCGTCTCGGTTCCGGCCGGCGCCGCGGAGCGGGAACTGACGCTCGTCATCGAAGAAGTGCTGGACACCGGCGAGCTTCTATTCGACAAGGAGCGTTTGCTCAGTTCGATCTTCGAAATCACGAAAAACGTTCCCGGGAACTTCAAGAGGCCGGTCACATTGAAGCTGGCTTACGATTCGGCCCGCTTGGCGGAAGGTCAGAAGCCCGTCGTATTCTATTACGACGAAGCGTCGGCGCAGTGGATGGAAATCGGCGGCGCGGCGGACGACGGCCTCCTCTCGGTCCAGGTGGACCATTTTACGAAATTCGCGGTGTTTGCCGTAGGTCCGGAGCAGAAGCCCGCGGAACCTAAGTTCAGCGACATCGACGGACACTGGGCGGAGGGCGCCATCCTGGAGGCGGCCGGGAAAGGTCTCGTATCGGGATACGCGAACGGATCGTTCCGGCCGAACGCCGCCGTGAGCCGGGCTGAGTTCGCGGTCATGCTGATGAACGCGCTCGGAACGCCGACGAACGAAGCTGCGGAATCCGGGTTTTCGGATGCCGACGAGATCGGACAATGGGCGAGGAAGGCGATTGCTCAGGCATCGCAAGCCGGAATCGTATCCGGTTACGCGGACGGCTCGTTCCGCCCGAACGCGAACGTTACGCGCGCCGAGATCGCCGTTATGCTGGCGCGAGCGTCGCGGCTATCGCTGTCCGAGGAATCAACGACGTCTTTCGCGGATGATCGCGACATTCCGGCGTGGGCGAAAGCCGCGGCGGAGGAACTGAACCGGCTGGAGCTCATGAAGGGCAGGGGCGGCAACTTCTTCCGTCCGAACGAATCGGCCACGCGAGCGGAGGCGGCGACGGTTATGCTGCGTTTTGCGTCCCATCGTACGGAATAGGATGCTTTCTGCTTTTTTCTTCGCGAACCCCTGATATAATGGGAAGATGAACGTGCTCAAAGATTTCTTGACGCAAATGGCGATTATCGCAACGATAGTATCGATTTCCCAGATTTTCAATGCGGGGAGGAGATCGGACAAGCCGCGCGTGAACGTCATCCTGTCCGCGGCGATGGGATTGGCGATCCTACTGTGCATGTCCTTCCCCGCCTATATGGCACAGGGCATACGGCTGGATATCCGGATCGTTCCCCTGCTGCTTGGAACTTTATACGGCGGGACGGGCGCCGGCTTGGCCTTGTCGGCGCTTATCGTTCTCTATCGATTGTTCATGGGGATGGACGCGGGCTTTTACACGACTCTGTTAACGCTTGCCTTCAGCATGCCTGCGATCTTGTATGTCCGCAAACGATTTTTCGCCGCCGGGAGAAGAATGAGAATCGACATCGCGGCGGCTTTGGCCGTGTTCTACTGCGTCGTCGGCCTTATCGTCGTCACGGTCGTCAGGGGCTTCAGTATGCAAACGCTGCAGATGCATGGAATCCATGCCGCTATTATCGTCGGATCCGTCCTGGTGTTCACGGCGCTAAGCGAAACGATCAATGATATGCTTCGGAGAAATCAGCAGCTGCAGGCCGAGACCAAGGATGCGGAAATCGCCTTTTTGCGTTCCCAGATCAAGCCGCATTTCCTCTATAACACGTTGAATTCGATCGCGACGCTATGTCTCAAGGATCCCCGCAAAGCCGAGGAATTGACGCTGGAGTTTTCGCAGTATTTAAGAAAAAGCTTTGCTTTCGATCGACTCGATTCCTTGACCTCCGTTGCCCATGAGCTGGAGCTCGTCAGGGCTTATCTAAACGTGGAGAAAGCGCGCTTCGGGGCCCGATTGGTCGTGGAATACGACGTGGATGCCGTTCGCCCCCATACTCCGATCCCGCCGTTGATCTTGCAGCCGTTAGTGGAAAATGCCGTGAGGCACGGGTTGATGTCCACGCTGCGCGGCGGAAAGGTGAAAATCTCCGTCGTTCAACATCCGGACGACGAGCTTACGATAGCTGTGGAGGATGACGGATGCGGGATGAGCGCGGAGCAGCTGGAAGCCGTGCGCAAGCGGAAGACGAAGGGCGTGGGGCTGCGGAATATCGGCGAACGCCTCGAGCTGCTGTACGGCAGAAGCTTGCGGATTGAGAGTGTCGAAGGCGCCGGAACGAAGGTCGTTTTTCGCATTCCCGCGGGAACGTCCGGATCGACGGGAGGGTGAAGCGGATGCGGCTGAGAACGATGATCGTGGACGATGAGGAGCTGGCCGTAGAGCGGTTAAAGATGATGCTGTCCGAATTTGACGAGATCGAAATCGTCCATATGACCCAGAATCCGTGGGAAGCGTATCAATACGCGAAGGGGCACCGGCTTGAGCTGGCTTTTCTGGACATCTCGATGCCCGAACTCGACGGCCTGCGGCTGGCAAGCCTGCTGGGCGAGATCGATCCCGATATCCGCATCGTGTTTGCGACCGGCTACGAAGAATACGCGGTCCGGGCGTTCGAATTAAGCGCGCTCGATTACGTGATGAAGCCGGTAACCGCCCGGAGAATGTCGCTCGTCCTGGACAAGCTCCACCGAAGAGACAGGAACGCGGGCGACGGGAGTTCCCGCCCTGGGCCAGCACTCAGCAAGGAGAGAACGACGGGCGAAGGAATGTTGACCGAGCAGGAAATGAGAGTCATGCTCCTCGTTTTCGAAGGTTTGTCGAACAAAGAAATCGCCGCACGGCTGCATATCGCCGCCGAAACCGTCAAATGGCATATGAAAAACGTGTATCGGAAGCTGGACGTGAGCAATCGGGTACAATTGCTTCGGCGAGCCGAACAACTTCACATTACTTTCTAGAATCCCCCCTAAACGGGGGATTTTTTCTTTGTCCGTTTCCTTTTAAAATAAATATTCGCGTAACAACGACCGCGGGAGATGAGAACATGAGTCAACTGGAAGGAGGCGGCCCGATAAGAGCAATCGTCGTCGACGACGCAGGGGCCATGCATCAGATTATGTCCGGAATACTCGACAAGGTGCCGGATGTCGAGGTCGTCGGATGCTTCTCGGACGCGGCTGCCTCCGTCCGATTCGCCGAAGAGGAGGACGTTCATTTGGCGTTCATCGATATCCGCATACCCGGGGAAAGCGGATTGCGCCTGGCCGAGCGCTTGATCGCGCTGCGGCCGGGCTTTTCGATCGTTTTCGTCACCTCGCATAAAGATTACGCCTTGCAAGCGTTCGAGCTTCAAGCGCTCGATTATATCGTTAAACCCGTATCTTTCGAGCGAATCGAGCGTTCGGTAAAGCGCGCGCAAGCGTTCCGTCTGTTGTCCGAATCGGCTCGAATATCCGAATCGATGGCTCTGGGGAAGAAGGAGTTCGGCTCCATTCGGATTTATGCGTTGGGCGGGCTTGAGCTGTTTAGCGGCGGAGAAAGGGTGAAATGGAATTCCAGGAAAAGCGCCGAGTTGTTCGGCTATCTGCTGCTGCATCGCGGCAGGATGGTATCGCGCGCGAGGCTGATCTCCGACGTGTTCGGCGAGTTGCCGCCCAAAAACGCGGAAATCTATCTGAACACATCCGTCTACCAATTGAGAAAAGCTTTGGATTCGCACGGCTTGAAAACCCTGATTCAATCGGACGCCGACGGTTACGGGGTACATCTTGACGGCGCCTGGATCGATTTCGTCGAGTTCGAGGGCCGATTGAGGCGGAATGACGGAATTGCCGTCTTCGAGCCGGGGACGGCCCTGGAGATCGAGAAGCTGTACGCCGGGGATTTGTTCGGCGAGAAAGGATACGCCTGGGCGTTGGGAGAGGCGGAGCGTCTTTCCGCCGTGTATGCCGGATTCGTCAAAAAGCTGGCGCGCGAGCTGATGGAGCGCCGGCACACGGACGTTCCCCTTCGGCTTCTGAGCAAGCTGTCCGATCGCAATGAACTGGACGAAGAGAACGTCGAATTGCTGCTTCGCGCCTATGCAATGAAGAAAGATCAAGCCTCTTTGGCGAAACGCTATGAAGCCTATGCCAGAATATTGCGGCAGGAACTGAATATCGAGCCTTCCGAGGAGTTGCGGGAGCTGTACGCTCAGTTGCAATCGACGATCGGCGCCGGGTAGCCGAGTTGTCATTGTTGTATCATTGGCGTGCTTTACACTTAATCACGGATCAAACATCATACGAGGCTTGGAGGCAGAATATGTTCGCAAGAGGGAAGAAACGAGTCGGCGCGCTGTTATCGGCGCTGCTGGTATCAGGCGGAATTTTAGGAGCGATCGGAGGGCCGGCCGCGAGGACGGCGGAAGCGGCGCCCGCCGTACTGGATTGGGGGGAGGTCGGAGATCCGGCCATCACGGAAAAGGGCTCACAGACGTCTATCGCCGTCTATGACGGAGCTCCTTATGTGATGTATCTGAACGAAGACGGCCAGGCAAAGCTGGTGAAGCACGGGGGCAGCGGTTGGGAGACCGTCGGCAATCCGGTGGAAGCGGACAGTTGGTTGGATCAGCCGCTTATGGAGCTCGACGGGTCCGGTACGCCCTACGTCGCTTATATGGACGGGGACAACGACAGTAAAGCAACGATGAAGAAATTCAACGGCAGCGGCTGGGAGACAATTGGCCAAGCCGGATTTACCGCGGGAGAGGCTTATTCCATGTCGGTAACCGTCTCTGTCTACGGCACGCCTTACCTGGCTTATCGGGATGGGGCCAACGGGCGGAGAGCGACGGTGATGAAACACGACGGCAGCGATTGGGTTACGGTAGGCCCCGCCGGCTTCTCCGGGCAAGAGATCAACGACATTTCCGTTGCGGCGGACTCTTCCGACCATCCTTACGTCGTTTATCGGAATATGCTCGGCATGAACGTGATGAAGTATGACGGCAACCAGTGGGTGCCGCTAAGCTCGCCGGGGACGTCGTTTGGAGGCGTCTTGGCGATCGACAACGATATTCCGTATTTGATCTATAGTGACAATGACGAAAACTCTCGAGCAACGGTAAAAAGGTATGACGGCAACGATTGGGTGGCGGTCGGCGACGCCGGATTTTCGCCCGGAGGGGTCGACGACTTCTCGTTGTCCTTCGATCGCGGTACGCCTTATGCGGCATTTAAGGACTGGGATAATGGCGGAAAGGCGACCGTAATGAAATACGACGGCGCCGAGTGGATAACGGTCGGACGAGCGGGGTTGTCCGCGGAGCCGGTATCGACTCTCTCGTTGGCCGTATCCGACGGCATCCCGTATCTTTCCTATCGGGAAGAGGACAGCGAAAGAATAAAGGTGATGAGTCTCTTCCGGACTTCGCCGGCGCTGACGGGGGATACGATCGATAACGATGACGGACACGACATCGAGATTACGTTCCCGGACGATGCGGCTTGGCGTTCGGCGGTTACCGCGTTGAAGGTTGACGGCGTCGCGCTTGCCGCCGGGACCGAATACAACATAACTGAAGGGAAAATCACGATATCGAAAGGCGTGTTGACTCCGGGCATTGCTTCGATCTCGGTAACGGCGGAGGATTACGTCCAAGCAAAAACGTATCAGATTGTGAAGGATACGAGCCGGGAGTGGCATTCTGTCGGCGGCATCGTTTCTTTCGGAGAGGCGAATGACGCAGACCCCGTGTCTATAATCGTCGACGGCGGCATTCCTTATGCGGCGTATGCGGATGAAGCCGAAGGCTGGAAAGCGACCGTCGCGAAATATCAGGACGGAGCATGGCACCCCGTGGGCGGAGCCGGATTCTCGGACGACGAGGTCTACAACGTCGCGGTGCACGTGGAAGAAGGAATGGTCTACGCGGCGTACTTCGAACGAGTAACCAATTCTATTTCGGCCGTCAGAGTGATGAAGCATGAGAACGGAAGCTGGGAGCCGATTGGTTCTTCCCCGTACGAAGACTATTATGCCGGCGGAGCTTTGTCCGTGACGGTGGACAACGGAATTCCTTACGTCGCGTATCCGCAGACAGATGGCCTAATTGTCGTTCGAAAATATATCGGCGGCGTCTGGACGCCTGCCGTAGAAGACGAGAACGGCCCCCGGTATGCGAATATCGGAAGCTTGGAGATAGAAGACGGCGTCATTTATTTGGGATTGCATGACTACGAGTTCGCCTTGGTAGCGAAGCATGAAGGCGGAGAGTGGGGCTTCTTGGGCGGAATCAATCCCTTCGAAGGCTATTCGTCCGAGATCGCGTTCGCGATAGACGGCGGCGTTCCTTACGCGGCATTCTTGGACCGGCGTTTGGGCGGCGCGGCGACGGTCGTGCAATACGAGGCTTCGGTGGACAAATGGCTCCTCGTAGGAGATGCGAACCTTTCGACGGGACAAGCGGCAATCGTGGGGCTATCCGTAGACGACGGAACCCCCTATGCGGCTTTCTACGATGAAGGAGGACCCGCCATCCGGCGAGCTCTAAGTACGCTTCGGGACTTGACCGCGTTACATCTGTCGTCCGGCGCGCTGGATCAGGCGTTCGACCCGGCCACGACCGAATATACCGCAACCGTGGCGAGCGGGGTCGCCAGCATCACGGTAACCCCGACCGCGCAAGCCGGTCGCAAAGCGAGCGTGACGGTTAACGGCGAACCGGTCCCAAGCGGGCAGATAAGCCGTCCGATCGATCTCGTCGCCGACAGCAATACGATCACGGTGGAAGTCGTGGCGCAGAACGGCGCCGAGAAGACCTATACGATCGCGGTAACGAAGCAAAGCGGAGGCGGTTCCCCCGGCGGAGGCGGTTCCCCCGGCGGAGGCGGGTCTCCCGGCAACGGCGGAGGGGGGGGCGGAAGCGTGACGCCTGCCCAGCCGGATCAGACCGATGCCGATCTGGCGGTAACGATTAACGGCAATGCGGCGGAAGCCGTGGCAACCGGGAAGATGACTGATCAAGACGGACGAACCGTGCTGACGGCGACCGTGAACGCGGCCAAGCTGATCGAACGATTGAAGGAGGCGGGGGATCGACCGATCGTCGCCATCCCTGTTTCCCTAAGCGCGGATAAAGTGAGCGTGGTCCTTACGGGGGAGGCCGTCAAAGCGCTGGCGGAGAAAGGCGCCGTTCTGGATATTCGTACGCCGAACGGCAGCTACAGGCTTCCGGCGGCCGAAGTGCCGATCGAACGGCTGCTGGCGCAGTTCGGGGCGGGAACGCTGCCGGAGAACGTCACCGTTCAGGCGGACATTGTCCGAAGCGACGGCGCAAACGTCGAACGACTCCGGAAGGCGGCGCAAGCCGGCGGATTCAGCCTCGTCGCTTCACCGATCGACTTCGAGGTCACGGCCTCATCCGGCGGTCGTACGGTTCGGGTGACGAGCTTTAATTCTTTCGTGGAGCGCGAAATCCCGATTCCTCAGGGAACCGAAGCGGGAACCGTCACGACCGCCGTAGTCCTGCACGAAGACGGAACGATCCGATCGGTACCGACGAAGCTGGAAGTTCGCAACGGAGCCGCGTATGCGGTCATCCACAGCTTGACGAACAGCACGTACTCTCTCGTATCGAATCCGGTTGCGTTCGAGGACGTCGAACGGCACTGGGCGAAAGGCGCCGTCAACGGCATGGGTTCGCGAATGGTCGCGGGCGGAGTCGGCGACAATCAATTCGGCCCGAACCGCGACATTACCCGAGCCGAGTTCGCGGCTATGATCGTGCGCGCCCTGGGACTCCGACCGAGCGCCGACGCGAACGTCTTTAAGGACGTGAAGGAATCCGACTGGCATGGCGGCACGGTTCAAACGGCTCACGCCTATCGGTTGATTAGCGGCTTCGAAGACGGAACGTTCCGTCCGAACGACAAGATAACCCGGGAGCAGGCGATGGCGATGATCGCCAATGCGATGAAGCTTACGGGATTGAGCGGGAGGGCTCAAGATTCTTCGGCGGAGGAACGGATTCGCTCTTACGGGGATGCAGGCGAGATTTCCGCCTGGGCGATCGGCGGCGTTGCGCAGACGATCGAAGCCGGTATCATAACAGGGACAAACGACGGCTTGCTTGCACCTAAGGAATTGATCCGAAGAGCGGAAGTGGCGGTGATGATCGAGCGGCTTCTGCGGAAATCGGGCTTGATTTAACGAATAAACATCGGACGGTTTTCAAGAGCGACGCTCTTGAAAACCGTCCGTTTTTCATATCGGAAAGCCGGCGGAGTCGCCTGGGAACAAGCGCATCTCGCGGAACAGCCCGGAGCGGATGCGCTTTTTTATTTGCGATTTTATCGAGCTCCGTTTCCCCGCCCCTCCCAACTGACAAACATAGCGATAGAAATCCAATCGTTGTAGCGTAGTTCGGTTTACGCGCCTCTCTTACAATGAATAGAGAAAGAGGTGATACGATGTTAGCCGCCATAAGCAAATACAAATGGCAATATCTCATGATCATGCCGGCCGTCGTGCTGCTTCTGCTGTTCAGCTACGTGCCGATGGCCGGAATCCAGGTCGCCTTTAAAAACTTCCATATCGGTTATACGATTTGGAACAGTCCCTGGACCGGCTTCGAAAACTTTTCGTTCCTCCAGGACAGCCAGTTTTGGCTCGTGGTGAGAAACACCCTGTACATCGCGTTCCTGAAGTTCGTGACCGGGTTTCCGGCGCCGATTCTGCTCGCCTTGATGATCAACGAGGTTCGTCGGGGCGGCTTCAAGCGCTTCGTGCAATCGGTCAGTTACCTTCCGCACTTCTTCTCTTGGATCGTAGTCGCTTATATTTTGCAATCGCTGCTGACTCTGGACAACGGACTCGTCAATCAACTGATCGTATCCTTGGGCGGCGACCCGGTCTTTTTCCTCGGATCGACGGAGTGGTTCAGGCCGATGATCGTCTTCAGCGGTTTGTGGAAGGAAGTAGGCTGGAACACGATTCTATATTTGGCCGCGATTACGACGATCGATCCGCAGCTGTACGAAGCCGCCAAGGTGGAGGGGGCGGGACGACTGGCGCAAATAAGGTATATTACGTTCCCGGGCATTCTTCCGACGATCTCCATCGTGCTCATTCTGAGCATGCCGAGCCTGATCGCGGTCGGCATGGACCAGATTTATCCCTTGATGAATCCCGCCAATCAGCCCGTCGCGGACGTGCTGGATACTTACATTCTCCGAAGCGGGCTGCAGCAAGGCTATTTCGGGATGGCGACGGCGGTCGGCCTGCTCTCCTCCGTCATCAGTCTGTTCCTGGTACTCTTCACGAATCAGACGGCCAGAAAAATAAACGGGGAGGGACTCTGGTAACCGATGCAACGATCCGCTAGCGAAAAGATCGGACAGGCGCTCATTACCCTGTTCCTGCTGCTGCTCTGTTTATCCGTCCTTTATCCGTTCTTGTACATGCTGGCGATCTCTTTGAACGTGGGCACCGACGCGGCCAAAGGAGGCGTGTACCTGTGGCCGAGAAAATTCACGCTGTCCAACTTCCAGATCGTGCTCGGCAACGCGGTTATTCGCCACGCTTATCTCATAACGGTTATGCGGACGATCGTCGGCACCGCCGTCGGGCTGCTGGTGACTCTTCTCGCGGCGTTCGCCTTGTCCTATAGGCGGATGCCGGCAAGACGCACGCTGCTCACGTTCGTCCTGATCACGATGCTGTTTAACGGCGGACTTATTCCGTTCTACATTCAACTGTACAACCTGTCGTTGACCAATACGTTCTGGGTGTACATTTTGCCCAGCGCCTTCTCGGCCTGGAATATGTTCGTCATGCTGAAGTTTATTCACGGAATACCCGAAGCGCTGATCGAGTCGGCCGAGATGGACGGCGCCAAGCCGCCGAGAGTCTTGTTCTCGATCATCATTCCGTTGTCCAAGCCGATGCTTGCCGCGCTTGGCCTCTTCACGGGAGTCATGCATTGGAACGATTGGTTCGCCGGCGCCTTCTTCGTCTCGGACCAGAACCTGATCCCGGTCCAGACGTTCCTGCAGCAGCTCTTGTCCGCCCAGGATATTTCGGTGGTCATGGGCTCCAACAATAACGTAGAAGCGCTTGCGAGGGGCAGCAATTTGTCCGAGGTGACGCTGATGTCCGTGAAGATGGCTACGGTCATGGTAAGCGCCATTCCGATCTTGTGCGTTTATCCGTTCCTGCAGAAGTATTTCGTCAAAGGCGTGCTGATCGGCTCCGTCAAAGGATAAGCCGAAACCAAACCATTCGTTGCAGGGTATAAGGACTTACCACATATACCGAATATAGCTGACAGAGAGGGGAAAAACGAACATGAAAATTCGCGCACTCGACGCGAAGCGGACGTCGGCGGGAGCTATCGCCGCGCTAATGCTTGCGTTAACCGCCTGCTCGGGCGGAGGAAACGGGGCAAGCGGCAGCTCTCCGTCGCAATCTCCGCAGCAGAGCGCCCAAGCGGAGCAGACCGCCCAGACGGATAACGGCGGCAAGCAGAAAGGCGGATCGTTCGATCTATGGCTCGGATGGACGATTACGGTGAACAACGAAAGCTTGATTCAAAAGTATTGGAGAGAGAACGAGCCTTTCGTCGACGTGCAGATCGAATCGACGCAAGGGGACGCCTCTACGGCGCTTAACCTGAAGCTGAATACGGGCGGGTTCGAGGATGCGGCCATCTTCGGCCGCAGCGACGTCATCCAAACGTCGATGGTGCGTTCCGGTACGATCCTGCCGCTGGAGCAGTATTTCGATATGCCGGACCAATATCCGGGGCTCGCCTCGATTCCGAAGGAATATTTGGAAGCGATGAAGGACGAGGAAGGACATATCTGGTCGATCCCGTCGTGGTTTGACCAGAATCCTCAAGATCCGTGGCCGGGCTGGGCGTCTCTGGGCTGGTTCGTGCGCGAGGACGTCATGGAGAAGGCGGGCATGACGTTTGACGACCTGGCCACCATCGAAGGCTTGGAACAATATTTGCGCGCGGCAAGCCAGCAGACGGACGCGTCCGGCAACAAGCTTATTCCGCTCAGCTTCCTGTCCGACGCGAACGACGAGAACGTCATTCTCAGCACGTTCGGCGTGTCGACGGCTACGGCGGGCGGCGTCATTCCGGTAGAGAAGAAAGGCGATCAATTCGAATTCATCTATGATAATCCCCAATATAAAGAGGCTTACAGATGGATGAACAAGATTTACCGCGACGGGCTGCTGGACAAAGAGGCCATTACGGATAAAAAAGAGCGCTATAAGGAAAAAAATCAGTCCGGACGCATTGCCATGAACGCCGGCGGCTTCTTCAACATGGATGCTCATATTTGGGAGGTTCTCACGGGTCCGACCGAGCCGGCCTGGTATTACCAGACGATCCCGTATCCGAAAGTGCCGGGCGTGGACCGCATCGGCATTAACCAGATCGTGAATCCGTATCCGGCCAACGACATCTACATCAGCAAGAAAACGAAAAATCTCGAGGCCATTCTCGCCTTCTTCGACTATTCGCTTCAGCCGCTTCCGGAAATGCAGCAGGTGATCGACGGCGGGCCCCCGGGAATTTATTGGGATTGGGTGGATCAGCCGCTGGGCAAATGGCATTATATCGACGAGAATTACCAGCAGCTTCACGATTCCGGAGACGCGGCCAAAAAAGCGAGCACGACGCCCGAGCTATATGCGACGTCGTCGTACAGCAACAAATGGTATCCTTGGTGGAATTACGCCGCGACCGACAGCGTGGCGGGACGGCAGAAGACGATCGATTTTACGGAAGCCATCGGCAAGATGGGAGCCGTTCGGGTCGCGGAGCCGCATGACATGGTTAAATCCGAGCCGGGCAGCCTGTGGGAGAAATATTTGCCCGAACTGGAGAACGTCAGGAAGGAATACAAGGCCAAATTGACGATGGCCAAGGACGACAACGCGTTCGAAGCCGAATGGAACAACTTCGCCTCCGCCTTGGAGAAGCGCGCTCATTGGAGCGAGCTGAAGGAGGAATGGCATAAGCTCTTCGGCCAGCAATTCGGAGGGTGACGCAGCATACGGCGGCAACGCGCTGTAACGGGGCTGCCCCGTAAGTAGAGTTGCTTGAGATAATCGCTATACTAAAGATAATGGGCTGTCCCCTAGGCGGGGTTGCTTGAGATGATCGATAAACAAAGAAGGGGGATGTACCTCTTGCACCTTGTTCATCGATGATCTCTCAGCGCAACTTGAAACGCTTAGGGGACAGCCTCCTGTCGCCTTTATCGTCGATTATCTTTAGCAGGAAAGGAGCGAGCGGCCTTGCGCGTGTCTCTCACCCGGTGGATGATCCGGTTTACTCGCGGCTTAAGCTTGCGCGGCAAAATACTGACCTTGTACGTGTTCATTCTCTTGTTGCCGACGTTGCTGCTCGGAAGCGGAGTCGTCTACTTCGTCGTTCGGGGCTTTCACCAAAGTTATTTGACAACCGTCGACGAGACGGTCCGTCAGACCGCCCAGGTCGTCGACTTCAGCAAAAGGAGCTACGATCTTCTGGCCGTCAGAACGGCAACCGACGGAGAACTGGTCTCGCGTCTGGCCAGACAGTACGACGATATGCCCGAAGTGGTGGATACCGTCAATTACGTGGACCGCACCTTCCTGATCACGAGCAAATATTTGCCCGGCATCGTCGATTTTCGCATCTATCATACGAACGAAACTCTCGTTCAGGACGGTCAATTGTTGTGGAGACCGGAGTCCAGAACGATCGCGGGACAAGAGGAAAGCGCCTGGTACCGGGACGCCATCGCGTCGGACGAGCCCCTCAGGTGGAGCAGCGTGCCGGGCAACGCCGAAAGAACCGTCATCACGCACAAGATTATCGATCGGTCGGGCGCCCCTCTGGGGCTTGTCTATATATTATTGAATTACGACGCCGTATTCGGAGAATTGCTCGATCATCCGTTCAACGATCGCGGAAGCTTGTTTATCGCCGATCACGACCGGCGCATCTTGGCTTCGACCGACCGCGGTCATATCGGGAAGCGGCTCGCGTTGAACGAATGGTCCGAGCTCCCCGCCGGGAAAACCTCGGATCCGGGCGATCGGCTGGATTTGACGAACAGCAAAGAACTGGTGATCGTCAAGCCGCTGTCGTCCGAGTGGAGCGTCGTATCCTCCACGGCCATGAAGCAGCTTAGCGTCCAGAACCGCACCATCCTTCTGCTGATCGTCGGCATCACGATCTTCTTCCTGCTGCTGTCCGTCTCTTTGATGATGACCGTCGTGCAGAACATCGTTCGCCGCATTCGCAAGCTGGGCAACCGGATGGTCGATTTGTCCCGCGGCGAGTTCGAAGCGGTTATCCGTTACAACGAGAGCGACGAGCTTGGCGAACTGGAGAACCTGTTCAATCTGATGTCCGAGCGGCTGGGCAAGCTCGTGGAGGACATTACCCGGGCGGGCTTGCAGGAGAAGGAGCAGGCGTTCCGGGCGCTGCAGGCGCAGATTAATCCGCATTTCATTTACAATTCCTTGGGCTTGCTTCGCTGGAGGGCGCTGGATGCGCAGGACGGGGAGCAAATTCGGATCATCGACTCCTTGAGCACCTTCTATCGGCTGACTCTTAACAATCAGATCAGCGTCATTCGCATTCGCGAAGAAGTAGAGCACGCGAAGGCTTATCTGGACATTTGCCAATTCCGGTATCCGGGCAAGGTCAGGATCGATTGGGAGGTCGACGAATCCGCGCTCGGGTTGTACACGATCAAGACGGTGCTGCAGCCGATCGTGGAGAACTGCTATTTGCACGGCGCGATCGTTCGCCAACCGGAAGCGGTCATCCGAATTTCCGTCGCCAGGCGGGAAAATCGCGTCGTCATGTCGGTGTACGACAACGGGCAGGGAATTCCCGAGGATACGCTGAGGCAGCTCGCGAAAGGAGTCCGGCACGGTAAAGGCAACGGCTTCGGCACTTCCAACATTAAGGAGCGGCTGACTCTTTATTTCGGCGAGGACGCCGAGTATGCGATCGAAAGCGTGTTTGGAGAATGGACGTTGGTTACGATCGATATGCCGGCTTGCACGGTCCAGCCGTCGATCAGGAAGGGGAGATAAAGATGCTGAAGGCGCTTATTGTAGACGACGAAATCTCGCACGTGCAAGGACTTGTCCGCTTTATCGATTGGGAGGGGCTGGGCTTCGGATCTCCGGCTACGGCGGAATCGGGGGAAGAGGCCCTGAATATTCTGCAAAGCTCGAGCTTCGACGTTCTCATCTCCGACGTCTCGATGCCGGGCATGACCGGCATCGAACTGGCGGCCGAGGCCAAGCGGATGCATCCGCACGTTCAAATTTTGATGATCAGCGGCTACAACGAGTTCGAATTCGTCCAGGACGCGATTCATGTCGGCGCCCAAGCGTATGTCCTCAAGCCGCTCAAGACGGAGGAAGTCGCCGCGCGGCTGCAGACGTTCCGAGACTCTCTGCGCATGCGGATGGAAGTCATGGAACAGACCCGGGAGCTGGAGAAGAGAGTGTCGGAGAGCGCCCGGCTCGTCAAGGAAAGGTTCGTCAACGATCTGGTCGCCGACGCCATTCCCGTAACCGAGCTTCTGGACTCCTGGCGGGAGATGCTGCCGATTCCCGGATTGGATCGAGGGTATCGGGTCATCGTGGTCGGTTTGGATCGTTATCCGGCATCGGGGCTGGATGCCAAGCAGCGAGTGCGGCTTGCCGGCGGCTTCAAGAAGACGGTGGAAATCGGCTTCTCCCACGATGAGGAGTTATGGCTCGCGCAGACGTCGCCCGACGAGTTCGTGGCGCTGCATTTGAGCCCGTCTCCCGCGGCGCTTGCTTTGACCGAGAAGCAGTTTGCGTTTGTTCAGACGATGATGGGCGAGCAATACGAGGCTACGGTTACGATCGGTTGCAGCAACGAGGGGAAAGCATGGGAAGAGGCGCCGCTGCTGTACAAGGAAATCCGCTTCGGCATGGCCAAGGCGAGGCTGGTGGCGGATGGGCAAATCGTGCGCCGCGAAGAGGCGGAACGGGGAGACTTCGAGGCGTACAGAATGAGGGAAGAATTCGTGCCCGGCCTGCTCAGGCATATGGAAGCGGGGGATACGGAGCAGGCCGCGCAGTCGATGGACAGAATCAAGGACGCGCTGCTCGGGGCCGAGGCCGCGTCGTTCTCGTACGCGCAAGCGTTCGGCATGAGCATCCTTAGCGAACTGATCCGCTATTCGAAAGAGAGGAGCGGATCGGGCGCCGGCGACCCCATTCTCATGTGGCGGCAAATGCTCGATTGCGGCAGCGCGGCTCAGATGACGGAGCTGCTGGCCGAATTCGTGCGTAAACATATGGCGTCCGAACGAAAGGCGAATCTGAACCAGCAGCATCATCTTATTCGCAAGGTGTCCCAGTTTATCGAGGAACGTCTTCGGGAGAACTGGACGGTCAAGCAGCTGGCGGAGCAATTCAATTTGAACGCCAGCTACCTGAGCGTGCTGTTCAAGAAAGAAACCGGCCGGACGATATCCGAATTCGTGCAGATTACCCGGATCAAGCGCGCCAAAGAGCTGCTTCAGGACCCGAACGTCAAAGTGTACGAGGTGGCCGATCAGGTCGGCATCCAGACGACCGCCTATTTCACTTACTTGTTCAAGAAGCTCGTAGGCAGTACGCCTCAGGAATACCGGGACTACGGCTATTCGGCAGATGACGGACGTTACGTAAGCGCAAGCCAAGACGGGCGTATTGCTCGGATGGCGCGTCGTTCGCCTCCATCAGCTCGACCAGATGCCGCTCCATGCGAAGCTCCGCGGCACGGTCCTCCAGCGGCCGTTGCTGACCGGGATCGGCCTCCATATCATACAGAAGCGTGCCCATATCGTGAGCGGGAACGAAGCTGCCGGCATTGATTTTCAACGTGCGAACGCCTTTCGTAAAGGAAAAGGGCTCGGCCAGCGTCAATCCCTGCAGCTCCTCCACGGAGAACAGCGAAGCCATGTGGGTCGGCATCAACGTGTAATTGTACAGAGGCGAATTGTCGGGCTTCTCCGGCGCGCGCATATAGACGTAGCGGCCGTCGGTGCAGTTGACGTGCGCCCCATGGATGCCGAACAGCACGGCTTCGCGGCTGCGGCGGCCCTCGGCCTCGGCTCGCAGCGCCTCCGTCAGCGGAATGCCGTTCATATCCGGGGCGGCCTGCGCGCCGAATACTTCCAGCAAAGTCGGAGCGAAATCGATCATTTGCGTCAGCTGTCCGCATCGCTCGCCCCGGGCTCCGGCGCGGGGATCCCAGACGAACAGCGGAGCGCGCGCGATCTCGTTATAGAACGGCATCATGCTTTTTCCCCACCAGTCGTGCTCCCCGAGCAGCAGTCCATGATCGGTCGTTACGATCAGCATCGTATCTTCCCATAGCCCGTACTCGTCCATGGCGTCAAGCACCTTGCCGAGCGAGGCGTCGCACATGCTGAGCAGCGCGGAGTATTCGTAACGGCAATGCTCCGTTTCCTCCCTCGTCTGCTTGACGCGCTCGTAATTCGGCCAATCGAACGGCTTGCCTTCATATTCGTGCGGATATAAGTCTCTGTAGGACTGCGGCGCGAAGAAGGGCTCGTGCGGATCGAAGGACTCGATCTGAAGCAGCCAACCGTCCTCCCGGCGATTGGTGCGGATGAATTCCAGCCCGCGTTCGAAGGTCCGGGATTGAGGATGGCTCTCCTCCGTTTTCATATACCGCCGATTGATCCAATCTTGACGGAACAGCCAGCCGCGGTAGCCTTCGTAGCGGACCGCATGCTCCGGGATTTCCGGGTCGGCGACCTCTCCCTTCCACGGATCTCCTTCCTGCCCCCGAACGTTGTCCCAAGTCGTGTACTGACCATGGTACGTAGCTCCTCCGGCTTCCCAATAATGATAATGATCGCTGACCAGATGGGAGTAGATCCCTTGCTTGCGCAGAAGCGCCGGCAGGGAATCGTCGAACGGCTCGAGAGGGCCCCAGCTTCTGTGCAAAAAGTTGTATCGGCCGGTCAACAGGTCCCGTCTCGCGGGCATGCAGGGCATGCTGCCCACCCAGTGGTTGTCGAACGTGACGCTTCTGTCGGCCAGCCGGCTAAAGTTCGGAGCGTGTACGTCCTGGCCGCCGTAAGGCGGCAGCATATGGCGGTTCAACGAGTCGAACATGACGATAATCGCTTTCATGACGGCACCCTTTCTCTCGGCGTTATTGAGGAGCGAGACGAATACTCGCCTCGTATCTCCTTCATTATAGCCTCGGAAGCAAACAAGGCCGACCGTACGGCGGTTGGTTTTTTTTCGTTTTCATTGCCTTCGGGCGCCGAATCCTCACATCGTCCATGATTATCATGAGATCGTCAATGGCCTCGGACGGCGATATTCCGTACGATAAGCGCATGAGAAAATGAGGTGAGCTTATGAGCATGCAATTTCATTCGGATCAACGGCTGTTCTCGATTTCCACGCCAAGCAGTTCTTATGTGTTCGGCTTGAACGACAGAGGCACGCTGCAGCATCTGTACTGGGGAGACCCGGTCGCGGCGGACGATTGCGCCCCGCTGCTCGGCTCCGGTTCCCACAGCTCGTTCGACGCCGCGCTGGATCGCGAGGTCGAGGAGTACGCCGGCTGGGGCGGGCTGTCGTATATGGAGCCTTCGCTTAAAGTACGGTGGCACGACGGCGTGCGCGATTTGCGCCTGGTCTACGACAGCTGCCGCATCGATGCGGCAGGCGGCAAGGAAACGCTGACGATCGTGCTGAAGGACGAGTCGTATCCGCTCGAAGCGCGTCTGACTTATGCCGTCCTCCCCGGGCTCGACCTGATCGAGCGCTCGGTCGTCATCGCTAATACCGGAGACCGCGACGTCGTGCTGGAGAGCGCGCAGTCGGCCGCCTGGTCGCTGCCGGAGCTTCCCGGCTACCGTCTGACGCACGTGACGGGCAAGTGGTCCGGCGAGTTTCAACTGCGGAACACGATCCTCTCGGAAGGGAAGAAAGTGTTGGAATCGCGGCGCGGGTTCACCGACGGCCACGCGAATCCTTGGTTTGTGATCGATGACGGCCGCGCGAGCGAGGAAGCCGGCAAAGTATGGTTCGGCGCGCTGGGCTGGAGCGGCAACTGGAAGATCGTGGCGGAGAAGACGGCGTTTAACCGCGTGCGGGTGACGGGCGGCATCAACGACTTCGACAGCGAGTGGACGTTGGCAGCCGGCGAGAGTTTCGAGACGCCGACGTTCGTCGGCGGGTATTCCGCCGCGGGCTTCGGCGCCATGAGCCGCCAACTGCATCGATATCAATACGACTACGTATCTCCCGACGGGGAATGGCGCAAGGTGCTGTACAATTCGTGGGAGGCGACCTACTTCGACGTCAACGTCAAGGACCAGACGGCTCTGGCGGAACGCGCGGCGAAGCTCGGCGTGGAGCTGTTCGTCATCGACGACGGCTGGTTCGGCCGGCGAAACCACGACCGCGCGGGCCTGGGCGACTGGCACGTCAACCCGGACAAGTTCCCGAACGGGCTTGGCGAGCTGATCGGCAAAGTGCGCGGGCTCGGCATGGAATTCGGCATCTGGGTCGAGCCGGAGGCCGTCAACCCGGACAGCGAGCTGTACCGAAGCCATCCCGACTGGGTGTACCGCTTCCCGACGCGTTCGCGGACCGAGCTGCGCAACCAGTTGGTGCTCAACATTTCGAAGCCCGAGGTCAAGCGCTACATCGTCGATTTTATGTCCGAGCTGCTCGGGGGGCACGACATTTCATTCGTGAAATGGGACATGAACCGGACGATCACCGAACCCGGCATGCAGGACCATCCGCTGAACCGGCAGAAGGAGCTGTGGATTCGCCACGTGCGCAGCCTGTACGAGATTTGGGCGGAGCTGAGAGAGAGGTTCCCGCGCGTGACGTTCGAGACGTGCGCGGGCGGAGGCTCGCGCATCGACCTCGGCATGCTGCGTTACGCCGACCAGGCGTGGCCGAGCGACAACACCGACGCCTTCGACCGGCTCAGCATTCAGGAGGGCTTCTCCTACGTCTACGCGCCGAAGCTGATGACCTGCTGGGTGACCGAGGCGGTAAGCGGGATGAACAAGCGGGTCACGTCTCTGTCGTACCGGTTCCACAGCGCGATGACGGGAACGCTCGGCATCGGCGCGAACCTGAACGAATGGAGCGAGGAGCAAATCGCGGAAGCGGCCTTGCTGGTGGAGCGGTACAAAGCGGTTCGGCCGCTGGTGCAGGGGGGCAGGCAATACCGACTGAGCGCTCTGAAGCATAAGGGAGTGGATGCGGTGCAATACGTCGGCGGAGACGGCGAAGAGAGCGTGCTGTTCGCCTTCCTTCATTCCCAGAAGCTCGGCGACCGGCTGCCGCGGCTGCGCCTGCAGGGATTGAATCCCGACGGAAGCTACCAGATCGAAGGCGTCGAAGGCGTTCACAGCGGGCGCGCGCTGATGCGGATCGGCGTGGAGCTTCCGCTGCGCGGGGATTTCGACAGCTTGATGTACCCGATCCGGGAACGGCGGTAACGCCCCGCCGGCAGGGGAAGTTAATCCTGATGCGCGCTTCGGTACGCGGAGGGAGACTTCCCCATTATCTTTTTAAAGAGACGCGAGAAGTAATAGGGATCCTGGAAGCCGGCCCGCTGGCTGACCGCCTTCACGCTCTGGTCGGTCAGGGCGAGGTACTGGCTGGCCGCCTGGATTTTCAATCTCAAATAATAGTCGATCGGCGAATAGCCGGTTCTTTTTTTGAACAGCTGGGTGAAATGAGGGACCGATAACGCTGCCTTCGCCGCGAGCTCGGCGAGAGAGACGTTGTCCTCCAGATGCTCCGCCATATATCGCAGCGCCCGTTCGATATTGGCCTGTCTGAGCGGGTTCGGAGCCGCCTTCCTTTTCGAGTAAGCCAGGCGGATCATGGCGGCCAGATGGCCGGCGAGCTGCGAGGCGTAAATAACGTGCTCTAGCGAATGGCCCTGACGCAGAAATTCGTAGCATTCGTCGAACAAGCCGATAATCGCGGCCGAGCGCTCCACCGGAATCGGGAAAGGCTCGGCGCTCCGTTCCGGGCCGAAGAAGGAGGAGGCGTGCTCCCCTTTCATGTGGAACCAGTAAATCGTCCAGGGCGACTCCTCCGAGGAGCCATATTCGTGCGGAGAACCCGCCGGGATGACCGTAATTTCCCCTTTGCGAACCTCGTGCCGCCGCTCTCCGTCCAGCCTGACCCATCCGTAGCCTTCCGTGCAATACATGATTACGTAGGCTTCGATGCCCTCTGCCCGCCTCCAATAATGGTTGCGCGCTTTCGGAAAACAGCCGATGTCCGTAATATGCAGCGGCCGGACCAGCGGATGGGAGGCGTACTCGTCCATCATATGGACGGGAAGCGCGAGCAGCTTCAGCTCCTGCGAGTCTCGATCCTCGGATCGTCTATCCATCGCTTCACCTTCTCCCTGATATTCGCTTTGAACCGCATCCGCCCATCGTTAGCGTTCCTCATATCGTCCATCAAGCTCTCCGAATTGTCAATGGCGGGCATCGGACGGGGAGGACGGCAAAGCGCGGACGGTCCGGGAACAATAAGGGATTGTCGGTGTGCAGCGCGGCAAAGATTCGATATAGTAGGAAAAGGATAAGGGGTTACCCCTTGGAACGGACGGCGAGCGATTATGCCCGGTAGCCGCACAGGCGGGCCAGCTTCGCCAATCCTCCCAGCAAGACAGTTTGCAGGAACCGGGGCGGGCCGGCCAAATATCCGTCGATGCACTCCCAGGCGACGCCCAGCCAGAGCGGATGATAGGGGACCCCTTTCTTGGACATTTTTCCTTCGGTCTCCAGCTTGTGCACGACCTTGAACATCTGCCAGTGGCGGCCCGGAGGGCGAATCTCGTGGACGGCCTTCAGGCCCGAAACGCTCGTATTCCAGAACTGGTGCACCTGGCGGGGATGGACGGTAAGGCTTTCGCCGGCCAGCAACGTTCGCTCCTGGCTGTCCACGATAAAGCGCATGCTGCCCTCCAGCACGGTGAAGGACTCGGTCAGCTCCGGATGCCAGTGCGGCCCGTTCAACGGGCCGGTCCGGGTAATGTGATGCTCGATGACGACATAGTCGCCGCGCTCGTCGGTGCCTCGGTCCCGGAACGTGACGCTGCGCCCGTCCGGGTGAACGAGGCGCTCCCCGATCGAGATCGCGGATGTCGAATGATTTTTCATGGGATTGCAACTCCTCGCGTAGTGGGATTTGGAACGCTCTACCGAATAGTGTTCATCGGGCGTCGTTTTGTGACAGGAGGTTGAGAATGAATTTTGACGCGCTGTACCAGTCGTTTCGTCCGGCTCTGTTCGGGCTTGCCTACCGGATGCTCGGCTCCGCGGCCGACGCGGAGGAT
The DNA here is from genome assembly GCA_023418755.1 of Bacillota bacterium. Classification (GTDB taxonomy): domain Bacteria; phylum Bacillota; class Bacilli; order Paenibacillales; family Paenibacillaceae; genus Cohnella. The sequence goes on from JAEZZE010000115.1 coordinate 46,583, forward strand.
ATCGTGCAGGACGCCTTCGTCGATCTGTACCGGCTGGCCGATCCGGAGACGATCGCCAATATGCGGAGCTACGCCTGCAGGATCGTCGCCAACAAATGCTCCGCGCGCTTGAGGCAGCTCATTCGGGAGCGCGAGCGCTACGTCGGTCCCTGGCTGCCGGAGCCCATCGTGGAGAATGCCGCCGATCCGTCAAGCTCTTACCTGCACCGGGAGTCTCTCGCCACCGCTTATCTGCTGCTTCTCCAGCGGCTGTCGGAGGCGGAGCGGCTCGTGTTCGTACTAAAGGAGGTTCTCCGGTTCAACTACAAGGAAATCGGCGAAATCGTCGGCAAGACGGAAGCCAACTGCCGGCAGCTGTGCCGCCGGGCCCGTCTGGCGCTGCGGAGCGGGACGTCGGAACGGACGGAGCCCCTGGAGCGGGCGGACAAGCTTGTCGGGCGATTCGTAAGCGCGCTGCAGACGGGCGATATCCGGCAGCTGCTGGAGGTCATCTCGGACGATGTCGTGATGATCGGAGACAGCGGCGGACGGGTCGCCGGCGCAAGGGCTCCGATCGCTTCGGCCGAACGCGTGAGCGCGTTCCTCATGAAGACCGCTTCGCTCGTTCCCGAGGATGCTCGGACCGACTTCGCGCTCGTGAACGGGACACCGGGCATCGTACTCCGGGGAGGCGGTGCGGTCAGGTACGTATTCTCCTTTCGATTCAACGACGGGAAAATCTCCGGGATCTACGCCGTCGGCAATCCCGACAAGCTGACCGGCGTTTCCTGAATCCCTTCCTAATTTACACCAAGCAAGCTTCAAGGCCGTCCGGCCTTGAAGCTTGCCGCCGTTTCGGGATGACGTTCGGGATGAAGCATTCCGGCGCCATAAGTCGGTTTTATCTACCAATTGTATAGTTTTGACGGACTGACATCGACTTCGGCGCGTGTTAATTTGAAAGGGTCAGACACGCCGGCGGCTGCCGGAGAGGGAGGAAGACGGATGAGGAAAATGAAGCCCGTTGCGGTCGCAGACGCGAAAATCGAGGACCGGTTCTGGCGTCCGCGGCAGGAACTGGTGCGGGACATCGTCGTTCCGTATCAATGGGAAGCGCTTAACGACCGGGTGGAAGGAGCGGAGAAAAGCGGAACGATCTCCAACTTTCGCACCGCGGCGGAAGGCGGGAAGGGCGGTCATCACGGATTCGTGTTTCAGGACAGCGATCTGGCCAAATGGCTGGAGACGGTCGGGTTCGTGCTGCAGCGGCAGCGCGACGAAGAGCTGGAGAAGCTGGCGGACGAAGCGATCGCGTTGATCGGCCGGGCGCAGACGGACAACGGCTATATCGGCACGTACTATCAGCTCGAAAAGCCGGGAGAGCAATGGGAGAACGTGCGCGACGATCATGAAATGTACAATGCCGGCCACTTCATGGAGGCGGCGGTCGCTTATTACGAAGCGACGGGCAAGCGGCGGATTCTCGAGATCGCGTGCCGATTCGCGGACCATATCGCCGATACGTTCGGCTCCGGCGAAGGGCGGATTCCGGGATATTGCGGCCACCCGGAGATCGAGCTGGCGCTGGTCAAGCTGTACAGACTGACCGGCAATCGCCCGTATTTGGAGCTGTCCCGCTTTTTCGTCGAGGAGCGCGGCCGCGACCCCAAGTACTTCGACGTCGAGTTGGAGAAGCGGCAACAGGCCGGACGCCGGGAACGCGTCGAGCGGCGGCCGATGGACTACTTCCAGGCGCATGCCCCGATCCGGGAGCAGGAGACGGCGGAAGGACACGCCGTGCGCGCCGTCTACCTGTTCGCCGGAGCGACGGATATCGCGGACGAATACGGCGACGAATCGCTGCTGGCCGCGGTCAAGCGGCTATGGGATAACGTCGTGCAGCGCCGAATGTACGTGACGGGCGGGATCGGCTCCTCGGACCGCTTCGAGGCGTTTTCCTTCGATTACGATCTTCCCAACGAGCGCGCCTATGCCGAGACGTGCGCGGCGATCGGCTTTCTGAACTGGAGCCATCGGCTGCTGCAGATCGAAGCGGATTCCCGGTACGCCGACGTCATGGAGCGGATTTTGTACAACGGTCTGCTCAGCGGCATTTCCCTCGACGGAAGAAGCTATTTCTATGTCAACCCTCTGGAAGCGTGGCCGGTCATCAGCGGGAAGAGGGACGATATTCCGAGCGCGCGAACGCGCCGCCAGCCCTGGTTCGGCTGCGCCTGCTGTCCCCCGAATATCGCCCGGTTCATCGCTTCTCTGGGCAGCTACATTTATTCCGTGAACGAAGAGGAGCTGTTCGTCCATCTCTACATCGGCAGCCGCACGGAGCAGACGTTCCGCGGCCGAACGGTCGCCGTCCGGCAGCAGACCGATTATCCGTGGAGCGGCAGCGCGGAGCTGACGATCGAAGCGGGCGGCCCGGCCGAATTCACGTTGGCGCTGCGTCTGCCCGCGTGGTCCAAGCGCGCGGTCCTGCGCGTAAACGGGGTGGAAACGGACGGCGAGGCGTTCCTGGACAAGGGTTACGCCAAGCTCCGCAGAATATGGAACGAAGGAGATCGCGTCGAGTTGGAGCTTGAGATGGACGCGGAGTTGGTGCGGCCGCATCCCGAGCTGCGCGAGGCCAACGGCAAGGCTGCGGTTCGGCGCGGTCCCGTCGTCTATTGCCTGGAAGAGGCGGACAACGGCGAAAACCTTCGCGACGTGCAGCTGTCTCCGGACGCGGTTTTCACGGGAGCGTTCGATCCGGACTTGCTCGGAGGCGTGTACGTAATCGAAACCGGGGACGCCTGGAGAACGGATCCGGCCGGCGTCTCCCCCGATTTGTATTCGACATGGCGTTACGCCAAGCTTCGGACGAAAGCCGTTTTCGTGCCTTATTACGCCTGGGCCAACCGCGAGGAAGGCGAGATGACGGTATGGGTGCGCGAGCGCTGATACGAGACCTGCATCGGCCGGAGAAGGAATCCGGCTTGAAAGTCCGGAAGCGGCAAAGCCTTCGATGAAAAGGAGCGAACGACGGATGCGGATACGGCGAGGACGGATAGGGAAGGTTCGAACGATACGGGGCAAGTTTCTGATGCTGACGGTGCTGCTTACGATCGTTCCGATGTTCGTTCTCACGTTCACCTTTTACCGGATCGCCGTTCATTCCCTCGTCGGCAAAGCGGAAGAGCACGCGACGCAATCGCGCCAAATGAGCGAAAACTTCCTGAATCGCACGATCGCCGATCTTAACGACTTGACCAACGCTATTCTCGGCAACCCGGAAGTTCAGGCGATCATGCAGCTCAGGCCGGCGGACGATTACGAATTTCTTCGCAACGTCGACCGGCTCAACAAAATCATTCGCGCCCAGACCCAGACGAAGTCCTACATCGTCTCTACGCTTGTATACGCCCCCGCCGGCGGAGAGAATCAGTCGTTCTATCAGGGGAACGACTCGATCCGCTTCGGGGGCCTCCCCACCCAACAAGAAGCCCGAATCTACTACGACCAACTTCGCCGCGACAATCGCATCATGTGGCACGACGGTTCTCCCTTCCAAGGCGTCGGCGGTTCTTCGGCCGACGACGAGCATCTGTACGTCGGCAAGCTGCTGCGGCGAACGGAAGGCGATTACGAAGCGCTCGGGTTCCTGATGCTGGAGATCGAGAAGATCAACTTCTTCAGCGGCATCTCGATATTGAACCCGAACGAGAAAACGCAGTTCTGGATCGTGGACGGCGGCGGACATCCGGTGTACGGAATGCCGGCGACGGCCCGGGCCGACTCGCGAGCCCTGCGCGAAGTCGCGGCGACGGCGGCCGGACGTCCGACGCAGGATAAGGGCTGGATCAACTGGAACGGCAAGCGGGCGATGATCTCCTATGCCCCGCTGGCGGCGAATCAATGGACGCTGCTCCATCTGGCGGACGCCGACGCGCTGTTTCAGGACGCCAACCAGATCGGCCAATGGACGATCGAAATTTTCCTCGCCGTGCTCGTCGTCGGCTGGATCATCGCCTACCGGACGAGCGATACGATCCGCCGGCCCCTTCGCCGCCTGCGCAGCCTGATGGGTTCTACGGGCGTCGCGACCGCCTCGCTGCATCCGTTCGATCCGCTGGACGAGGTCGGCCAGATCGGCGACCGGTTCGTGCGGATGCTGCGGGAAAACCAAGAGCTGAACGATCGCGTCTACGAAGCGCTCCTTTCGAGGAAAGAAGCGGAGTTCCGGGCTCTGCAGGCGCAGATCAATCCCCATTTTCTGTACAATACGCTGGAATCGCTGAACGGACTCGCGCTGGCCAACGAGCAGGACGAAATGTCCGAGGTGATCGGGGCGCTCGGCAAATTTTTTCGGATTGCGCTCAGCCAGGGAAGCGAGGAGATTCGCGTCGCCGACGAAGCGGAGCATGCCGGCGCTTACGTTCGCGTCCAACAGTTTCGTTTCAAGGACAAGATCGCATGGATTTCGGAAATCGACGAGGACATTTTGAGCTGTCGCGTACCGAAGCTTATTTTCCAGCCGATCGTGGAAAACGCCGTCTACCACGGTGCCAAAATGAAAAAGGAAATCGTGTATCTGATGTTGACGGGGACGCGGGAGGAAGGGCGTTTGCGGTTCTCGATCAGCGACGACGGCAACGGCATTCCCGAACATCGGCTTCGGGAAATACGGCGCGCGCTGGACGGACGAGGCGAAGAGGGCGGGGCCGTCGGCTTCGGATTGAAAAACGTGCATGAGCGGCTGCGCCATTACGGTTCCGAGTTCGGCGTACACCTTTCCAGCGAGCTCGGCCAATATACGACGGTGACCTTATATACTCCGATTCGCGAGGAAATCAATCCGGTAGAGGGGGACAACGATGAGGCGGTTGCTGATCGTTGACGACGAGCACCATATCCGCGAAGGCTTGAAACGCCAAATCGCGCTGACGGAGCTGCCGGTCCAAGTTGCCGGCGCGGCCGAGGACGGAGAGACCGCTCTGCGGATGTACGAGGAGCTGGAACCGGATATCGTGCTGCTGGACATCAATTTGCCGGACTTGAGCGGCCTGGAGGTCGCGCGGAGAATCCGGTCCAAGGACGAGAAGACGCAGCTACTGTTTCTGACGGGCTATAATTCGATGTCGTTTATCCGTGAAGCGATCACGCTGGAGACTGCCGATTACATGCTGAAGCCGATTGCGAAGGAGGAGCTGGCCGCCGGTTTGCGCCGGGCGGACGAGCGGCTGTCCCGGCGCGGCCGCGGCGGCGAAAGCGACGATGCCAGAAGAACCCGCGAACGCGGCATGATGCAGGAATACGCGTTGCTGGATTTGCTGCTGCAAAGGCGTCCGTGCTGCGACGCCATCGAGGCGCTCGGCGCCGCCGGCGCGCCGTTGGCGGAAGCGAAGCCGCCTCTTGCCGTGCTGGTCTGCGAGATGGACGCGCTGCCGGCGCGGGTAGCGACGACGGGAGATCGCCAGTTGTACGGCGTCGCGTTCGCCAAGCTGGCGTCGGAGGCGGCGCAAGCCTGCTCGGCGGCATACGGCGCCGCGACTTCCCCCGACAGGCTGCTCATCGTGCTCTCTTCCGTCGGCAGGGACACGGTGACGGAAGCGGCCAAAAACGTGCGATCCGTCGTCCGGGCGTACATGGACGTGTCCGTTACGATCGGGGCAAGCCGCTCGGTGTCCGAACTGAAGCTGCTGCCCGAAGCCTACCGCGAAGCGCTGCATGCCGCGGAGCATAAAGGCTGGGTCGGGGACGGACAGATCATCCCGTACGAAAGCGTGCAGATCGCCGAAGCGGCCAACCGCGCGCTTCTCGACAAGGAATTGAGTCTGCTGGCGGAAATTCGCGCGGGCAACGACGGAGCGGTCATGTCCATCTTGCGGGAATGGACGGCCCAGTTCGCCGGCCTGCCTTCGCGCCAGGTGAAGCTGATGGCTACGCAGCTCGTGCTCTACGTCATGCGCGTCGTTCAGGGCTTCCGGCTGTCCGACCGGAACGGACGGTTTTGCCGCGATCCGCTGCTCGAAATGTCGCGCTTGACGAACGGAAGCGACATCGCGTCCTTCATCACGGATTACTTCGTGCAGGTCGGCAGATGGATTCGGGAGTCGCGGGAGTTTGCCGTTCCGAAAATGTTCGAGGACGCCCGAAGCTGGATTCGCGATCATCTGCGCGAGGAAGCGAGCCTGAACGGCCTGGCCGAATATTTGCATCTGAGTCCGAAGTACGTCAGCTCGCGGTTCAAACAGGTAACCGGCGAGAGCTTCGCCGAGTTTCTCAACCGCGTGCGCTTCGAACGCGCCCGCGAGCTGCTGCTCGATCCGGAGCAGAAGGTGTCCGAGATCGCGGAGGCGGTCGGCTACTCCGATACGAACTACTTCAGCATCGCCTTCAAAAAGAACGTCGGCTTGACGCCCTCGGAATTTCGCAAACGGTATCTCTGAGCGACGGGGATACCGTTTCTCTCTTTATGCGAGTTGCGAGACGAGGCCGCGAGCGCCGCAAACAATCGAACCAAAACAAAGAGGACATGGAGCAACCTTATATTTACGCCTTGATGAAACCCGGATAATAGATTTCGCAACGACCATTTTCGTACCGAGAGGGGATCGCTGAATGACGGGTATACGCAAACCAAAGTGGATGGCTCTCCTGCTGGCGGCCGCGCTTGTCGGCGTCACGGCCTGCAGCTCGAAGGGGGGCGAAGCGACGCCGTCCGCAAGCGGCTCGACGCCGTCGGAGCAAACCGGAGACGCATCGCCGGAGGCGAGCGGAAAGCCGAAGGAAGTCGTCAAGCTTAAGTTCATGTATTTTGGCAGCACGGACGAGAAAAAAGCAATGGAGAACATGATCCGGGCGTTTAACGACTCCCATCCGCACATCCAGGTGACGGGCGAGCATGTTCCGGGGGATTACAATACGAAAATGAATACGCTGATGGCGGCCAACGAGCTGCCGGACGTCGCTTATTTGGGCGACGGCCTGACGACGAAATGGGGCAGCGAGGGCAAGCTGATGGACTTGAGTCAGTATTACGACGAGTTTCCCGAGATGCAGAACAAGCTGAAAGCCTCCTATCTGTACACGGAGCCGGGCAAGGCGGTCGCCAACTTCACGGCGCTCGAAGTGATGGTGCTCTACTACAACAAAGATATATTCGAGGAGGAGGGCATTCCGCTTCCGCCCGCCGATCCCGCTCAGGCCTGGACATGGGACGAGTTCGTCTCCGTCGCCAAAAAGCTGACGAAGGACAAGAACGGGCGGACGGCCGACGATCCGGATTTCGACGAGAAAAATATCGACACGTACGGCTTCTCGTTCGGTACGGACCGCGGCTCGTACGGACCGCTGCTGGAAAGCAACGGGGCCGGCGTACTGGACGAATCCGGCATGAACTATGGGCTCAACAAGCCGGAAGCGGTCGAAGTGTTCCAGAAGCTGCAGGATCTCATCTATGTGCACCATGTTTCCCCGAACTTGATTCAGCAGCAGAACATGCCGGACAACCACGTTCGCCTGCAGACGCGCAAGGTCGCGATGGTGCTCGACGGAACGTGGGCGCTGCTCGACTTGACGAACAACAAGAAGCTCCGTTACGGCATCGGCGTGCTGCCCAAGCTGAAGGAGCCGAAAACGGTCATTATCGCCGGCGCGACGGTCGTGTTCAATTCGACGAAGCATCCGGCCGAGGCGCTCGAATTCTATTTGTACCACAACGATCCCGAGCAGGTCGACCTGTACGAGACGGGGCTTTGGATGCCGACGGAGGAAAAATACTATACCGACGAAGCGGCGATCAAAATGTGGACCGACAATCCCGCGCATCCACCGGAATTCCAGCAGGCCGGCATCGAATATACGAGAGGCTATGCGGTCAAATCGCCGTCGACGATGGTCAAAAATTGGTCGGAAATCAACAGCAAGCTGGCTCCGGGACTCGACCTGATCTGGACGAACAAGAAAACCGCGCAGGAAGCGCTCGACGAGCTTGAGCCGCAAATCCAGCCGCTCGTTCAAGGAAGATATCCGGAGGAATAGAAGGCTTCGCGCCGGCAAGCGCAGGAGCGGCGGCTGACGCGGCTTCCGCTCTCGGGCCGGCCCAAAGTCCGGATCCAACCGGAAGGAGAGAGCAAATGAAGAGAAGCCACAAGTCGGGATTGCTCAAAATGGAACGCCGCTGGGGCATGCTGCTCGCGCTTCCGGTCACGCTCGGGCTGCTGTTTTTCGCCATAGGCCCGATCGTCGCGTCCTTTGCCTTCAGTATGACGGATTGGGAGATCGGAGGCCGATCCTCATTCGTCGGTCTGGGCAATTATGAGAGGATTCTGACGAACGACCCGGTATTCACGAAGTCGGTGTTCGTGACGGTATATTATGTGCTGGCTACCGTGCCGGTGGCGATTGTCGCCGCCTTCGCTCTGGCGCTGCTGCTTAATCGCAAGGTCAAAGGCTTATCCGTGTTCCGCACGATCTTTTTCCTGCCGTCCATCGTGCCCCGGATTGCCAGTACGATGCTGTGGCTGTGGCTGTTCAATCCCGACTTCGGCTTGCTGAACTCGCTGTTCGAATATGTCGGTTTGCCCGGCAGCCAATGGATTTACGCGGAGGAGACGGCCATTCCCTCGTTGGCGCTGATGAGCGTATGGGGCGTCGGCAATTACATGATCATTTTTCTGGCCGGGCTGCAGTCCGTTCCCACGCATTTGTACGAGGCGGTCGAAGTGGACGGAGGCGGCGCTTGGCGTAAATTTTATCATGTCACCTTGCCTTCGATGACGCCGACGATCTTCTTTAATATGGTCATGATGCAGATCGGAGCCTTCCAAAGCTTCGACAACGTGTACGTCATGACGCAGGGCGGGCCGAACAACGCGACCTTGCTCTATGTCGTCTACCTGTACCGCGTCGCGTTTACGGAGACGAAAATCGGCTATGCCTCGGCGCTGTCCTGGATTTTGTTCCTGATTATCGTCGCGCTGACGCTGATTACGTTCCGGACGTCGCGGAAATGGGTGTATTACGAAGGAGGGGGAAGATAAGTGCCGATTCCCCGCGCGTTCACCTATCTCACGCTTGTTCTGCTCAGCCTGCTGATGCTATTGCCGCTCATATGGCTGGTCAGAAGCTCTTTGATGGACAATTCGCAAATCTTCATTTTCCCGCCGGAATGGGTTCCGCAGCCGTTTCGCTGGAACAACTATCCGGAAGCGCTGACGGCCGTTCCGTTCAGAAGCTTCTTCCTGAACACGCTGACGCTGGAAGTATTGACGGTAAGCGGCGTGCTCGTTACGACGATTCTCTCCGCCTATACGTTCGCCAGATTGAGATGGCCGGGCAAAAACATCGTGTTCGGCGCGCTGATCGCGACCGCGATGCTGCCCGGCGCCGCGACGCTGATCCCGATGTTCGTGCTGTGGCGGGAATTGGGGGCGCTCGATTCGTTCGTTCCGCTGTCGCTGCCTGCCTGGTTCGGCGCCGGCGTGTATACCGGGCAGGGCGTGTTCGCGATCTTTCTGATGCGGCAGTTTTACATGACCATTCCCCGCGAGCTTGACGAAGCGGCCTATATGGACGGAGCGGGGCCGCTGACGGTGCTGTGGCACGTCATTGTGCCGCTGTCGAAGCCGGCGCTGCTGGTTATCACCGTATTTTCGTTCAACGACGTGTGGAACCAGTTTCTGGAGCCGACCCTCTATCTCAGCTCGGAAGCCAAATTTACGATGGCGCTTGGGCTCGCTTCCTTCAAAGGGCTGTACAACGCGCAGTGGGGCTACCTGATGGCCGCCTCGGCCACGATGATCGCGCCGATCATCCTGCTCTTCTTCATCGCGCAGCGCTACTTTATCGAAGGAATCACGCTGACGGGGATCAAAGGCTGAGGAGGCCGCGAAATGACGAACTCAAGATTGACGCGGCTGCGCACGGAGCTCGAGCGGAGCGGACTGGACGCGATGCTGCTCCTGCAAGGTCCGAACTGCCGTTATTTGTCCGGGTTCGCCGGAACTTCCGGATACGCGATCGTTTCCGGCGATCGCGCCCTTCTGTTGACGGATTTTCGCTATTTGTCGCAAGCGGCGGAACAAGCGGCCTCCTTTGCCGTGGAACGGCACGGGGAGCAGCCCTTCGAAACGGTTGCGGAGCATGTCCGCAAACTGGGCATTCGCACGCTCGCCATCGAGGAGAAATGCCTGACCCTGGCGCAGGCTCGAATGCTGCGGGAAGCCTTGAACGGCGTCGAGTGCGTGCCGACGGACGGAATCGTGGAGCGGCTTCGCGCCGTCAAGGACGAAACCGAGATCGCGGCGTTGAGGAAGGCCGCGCGCATCGCCGACGAGGCGTTCGGGCAGGTACTGCCGCTCGTTCGTCCGGGCATCGCGGAGCGGGCGGTCGCCGCGGAGCTGGAGTACCGCATCCGGCTGTTGGGCGCCGACTGCGGCTGGCCGGGCTTCATCGTCGCTTCGGGCTTCCGTTCGGCGCTGCCGCACGGCGTAGCCAGCGGCAAAGAAATCGGCCGCAACGAATTCGTAACGCTCGATTTCGGAGCGATCGCGGACGGCTATATGTCGGATCTGACGAGAACGGTGTTCGTCGGCAAGCCGGACGAACGGCAACGGGAGATCTACGAAACGGTGCTTGCCGCTAATCTGGCGGCGATCGGCGGCCTGCGTCCCGGAATGGACGGCAGGCGGGGGGACGCGCTCGGCCGGGAGATCATCGAGTCGCGGGGCTACGGGGATTATTTCGGCCATGGCCTCGGTCACGGCATCGGACTGGAGATCCACGAACCTCTGCGCCTGTCGCGGCAGAGCGATTCCGTGCTCGAGCCGGGCAACGTGCTGACCGTCGAGCCGGGCGTCTACATTCCGGGATACGGAGGCGTTCGCATCGAAGACGACGTGCTCATGACGGCGGACGGCGCCGAGACGCTGACGTCGAGCCCCAAGCAATTGATTGTCCTATAAACCAATTAGACGGGTCGAACCGTCGATTCGAGGAGGAATACGCATGAAGCTCTTTTCCGGTGTTTATGTGGCTATCGTTACCCCTTTCGACGAGAAGCTGGATCTGGACGTTCCGCGTCTGCAGGAGCACGTCGACTGGTTGATTCGCGAAGGCGTTCACGGCATCGTCCCGACGGGCTCGGTCGGCGAGTACGCCGCCTTGTCCTCGGACGAACGCCGCACGGTTGTAGAGGCCGTCGTCGAGGCCGCGGGCGGCCGGGTCCCGGTCGTCGTCGGCTCGGCCGCGCCTTCGACGCAAATGGCCGTGCACTGGGCCCGGCACGCCAAAGAGGCCGGAGCCGCCGGCATTATGGCGCTGCCCCCGATCAGCTACAGGCCGACCGAAGACGAGGTGTATCGTCATTACGAGACGTTGTCCGGGGTAGGCCTGCCGATCGTCGTGTACAACAACCCGCAGGATTATCCGACGGACATGAAGCCCGATTTTCTGGGCAAGCTGTCCGCGCTGGAGAACGTGGCGGCCGTCAAGGAATTTTCCGGAGACATCAGAAGGGTGCACGACATTCGAAGGCTGACCGATCTCGAAGTGATGATCGGCGTGGACGACCTCGCGATGGAGGGCGGACTGGTCGGAACTCCCGGCTGGATCGCGGGCTTGGCGAACGTTCTTCCGGCGGAGAGCGTCCGCATGTTCGGATTGGCTCGGGAAGGCAGGCTGAAGGAAGCGCTGGAGGTCTATAGCCGGCTGCTGCCGTTTTTCCATTGGGATTCGGGCCCCCGTCTCGTTCAGGCGATCAAATACGGCATGGAGCTGGCCGGCCGTCCGATGGGGCTTTCCCGGCCGCCGCGCCTGCCGTTGACGGAGAAGGAGAAGGCCGACATTCGCGAAGCGTACGACTACGCGTTGGCCCGATAAGCGCAGGGAGGGGCTGACGCCATGGAAACGAAAAATTGGATCGGCGGAGAATGGAGCAAGCCGGAAGCGGGCATACGGGAAATTCGGAACCCGTCCGACGTCTCGGAGACGGTCGGGAACGTCCGCTTGTCCGGCAAAGCCGAGCTGTTCGCGGCGGTCGGCGCGGCGCGGCAGGCCCAGCCGGAATGGGCGGCGCTGACGGGACCCGAACGGGGCGAGTGCCTGTTTCGCATGGCCTCCGTACTGGAGGCCCGCGCGGCGGAGCTGGCCAATCTGGCCAGCAGGGAGATGGGCAAGCCGATTGCCGAAATGCGCGGCGAGGTCTCCCGCGGCGTCAACCTGCTGCGTTACTACGCGGCCGAAGGCCTGAGGGCGAACGGTCAGATGATTCCCTCCTCCTTCGCCAACGTCAAGCAGTATTCGATTCGCGTTCCTCTCGGCGTGGCGGCGATCGTGACGCCCTGGAATTTTCCGGTGGCCATCCCGATCTGGAAGATCGCTCCCGCCCTGATCTGCGGCAACGCGGTCGTCTGGAAGCCGGCGGAGCACGCCTGCCTTACCGCTTTCAAGCTGGCCGAAATCTTCGCCGCCGCCCGTCTGCCGGCCGGAACGGTGAATTTGGTGATCGGCAAAGGGAGCGTCATCGGCCAAGCGCTGCTGGAGGAGGCGCCGATCGACGCGGTCAGCTTTACCGGCTCGACCGCGACGGGCATGCGGGTCGCCGCGGCCGGCGCCGCGCGGAATTTGAAGTACCAGACGGAGATGGGCGGCAAGAACGCCGCCGTCGTCCTGCGCGACGCCGATCTCGATGCCGCCGTCTCATCCGTCGTCAGCGGCGCGTTCCGCTCGGCGGGCCAGAAGTGCACGGCGACGAGCCGGATCATCGTCGAGCGGGCGGTCTACGACGAATTCGCGGCGAAGTTCGCCGCGGTCGTGTCCGGACTACGCATGGCCAACGCGCTGGACGAACGGGCATATCTCGGTCCGGTCGCTTCGCGGGAGCAATTCGAGACGGTGAGCGGGTACGCGGCAGCGGCCCGCGCCGATGCCCGCATCGTCGCCGTCGCTCCGGAAGCGGAGGGGACGGGAGAAGGGTATTACATCCGACCGATGATCGTCGAGGGAGTATCGGCCGATCACCCGATCGTACAGGAGGAGGTGTTCGGTCCTCTGGCCGTTCTGCTGCCGGCGGAGGATATCGACGAGGCGATCGGGCTCGTTAATCGGACCGTGTTCGGCCTCAGCGCCTCCGTGTTTACGAGAAACCTGACCAACGCCTTCCGGTTTCTGGACGAAGCGGAGGCGGGAATGGTGCGCGTCAACCAGGAAACGGGAGGCGTCGAATACCAAGCTCCGTTCGGAGGAATGAAGGGGTCGAGCTCCCATACGCGGGAGCAGGGGCAGGCCGCTCTCGACTTCTACACTCATCTTAAGACGTGCGCGATTCAATACCGTTGACGCGCGGCATGGAGGGGAAGCCATGGACATCGGCTACGGGGGAAATCTCATCGTGCGCCTGGAAATGGAGTTCGGTCCGGAGGCGTCCGGCCGTCTGATGACGGCTATCGGTTCCGCAGGGGGGGACGTCGTCGCCATCGACGTGATTCGCGCCGGCAGAAGAGGCATTCGCGATTTTACGATTCGCGTCGCCGACGCTTCCCCGGAGGCGATCGTGGAGGCGATTCGCCGGGTAGACGGAGCGTTCGTCGCGAAGGTATCGGATCAGACGCTGCTGCTGCATCTCGGCGGCAAGCTGGAGGTGACGCCGCGGATTAAAATCAGAACGCGGGACGACCTGTCCCGCGTCTATACGCCCGGCGTCGCCGGCGTGTGCCTGGCGATCCGGGCCGATCCCGCGTCGGTCCACTCCCTGACGATCAAGCGCAACACGGTAGCCGTCGTCAGCGACGGCACGGCCGTGCTCGGCCTCGGAAACATCGGGCCGGCCGCCGCGCTGCCGGTCATGGAAGGCAAGGCGATGCTGTTCAAGGAGCTGGGCGGAGTCGACGCGTTTCCGATCTGTCTCGATACGCAGGAGACGGACGAGATCGTCGATACGGTGGCGCGGATCGCGCCCGCGTTCGGAGGCATCAACTTGGAGGATATCTCGTCTCCCCGCTGCTTCGAAATCGAGCGGCGCCTTCAGGAGCGTCTCGACGTTCCCGTTTTTCACGACGACCAGCACGGGACGGCGGTCGTCCTGCTCGCGGCGTTGATGAACGCCGCCAAATGCGTCGGAAAGCCGGTTGCCGGTTTGCGCGTCGTCGTATGCGGCATCGGGGCCGCGGGGACGGCGATCGTTCATATGCTGCATGCGGCGGGAGTGAGCGCCGTATACGCCGTCGACCGCCCAGGCATTTTGGCTCGCGATCGCGTCTACGACAACGAGTCGTGGAACCGCTGCGCCCGGCTGGGCAATCCGGACGGCCGCAGCGGCGGGCTGACGGAGGCGCTGGACGGCGCCGATGTCTTCGTAGGAGTGTCCGGACCCGGCGTTCTTCGGCCGGAGCATGTCCGGTCGATGGCGGAAAGGCCGATCGTGTTCGCGCTGGCCAATCCGACGCCCGAAATCTCCCCCGAGCGGCTCGAAGGCGTCGCCGCCGTCGTCGGAACGGGCAGATCGGACTATCCGAACCAGATCAACAACGTGCTGTGCTTTCCCGGCATGTTCCGGGGCGCTCTGGATTGCCGCGCGTCGCGCATTACCGAGGGGATGAAGCTGGCCGCCGCGCGGGCGATCGCGGCGGTCGTCGCCGACGACGAGTTGGCGGCCGATTATATCGTGCCCGGCGTATTTAATCCGGCCGTCGCGGAAAGCGTGCGGCGCGCGGTCGTGCGCGCGGCGTACTCGGACGGCGTCGCCCGCAGGCGCGAGGTCCGGGGAGCGGAGGGGGAACGATGACGGCGCCGCATTCGGTCATGACGCTTTCCCTGCTCCCGCAGCTGCGCTGTTCGCTCGCGCCCGAGCTGAGGCAGTCGCTTCGGCTGCTGCAGATGCCGCTGGCCGAGCTGCTCGCCTACGTGAGGGAGATCGAACGGGACAACCCGCTGATCGAGCTGGAGCCGGCGGAGTGGCTTCCGTATTCCGGCCAAAGAAGGCGCGGCGGCGCCGGGAGCGACGCGGACCGGTTGGACTGCTGGGCGGAGCGGCCGGAGAGCGAGACGCTCGAGCAGGCGCTGCTCGCCCAGATCCGGGTTTCCGGCGCGTCCGGCGAGGAGAAGCGGGCC
>JAEZZE010000122.1 GCA_023418755.1 Bacillota bacterium
CTTCTCATCGTCGCCGAGCCGAACGATCCCTCCGGGGCGATTACGCCGCAGGTGCTTGGCGGTCTCTTGCAGGATCTTCAAGCCGTCGAGGGGGTCTCGGTCGTCAACCCTCTCGGGATCAATGAAACCGGAGATATGGCGATCCTGAGCATCATTCCGACGACCGGACCGACGGACGAAGCGACGAGGAATTTGGTCGAGGATTTAAGATCTTCCGATTCGGCGATCGCGCGGACGTATCAAGTCGCCATCGGAGTGACGGGCTTCACCGCGGTCAATATCGATATGTCCGCCAAGCTCGCGGAAGTGTTCCCGATTTATATCGGAATCATCGTCCTTCTTTCGTTGATCATTCTGCTCCTGGTATTCCGATCGATTCTCGTTCCGATCAAGGCCACCGTCGGTTTCCTGCTCAGCATACTCGCGACATTCGGGTTGACCACGGCCGTATTCCAGTGGGGCTGGCTTAAAGAACTGTTCGGATTCGATACCGGAGGGCCGCTGCTCAGCTTTATTCCGATCGTAGCGACGGGAATTTTATACGGCCTCGCGATGGACTATCAGGTATTCCTCGTTTCCTCCATGCGGGAATCCCATGTCCATGGCCATCGGGGCAATCAAAGCGTCGTTCACGGGTACGGTCTCGCCAGCCGCGTCGTCGTCGCCGCGGCGCTCATCATGGTTTCCGTATTCGCCGGATTTGTATTCACGCACGATATTATGATCAAGCAGATCGGCTTCGCGCTGGCGATCGGAATTCTGATCGACGCGTTCGTCATCCGCATGATGCTCGTCCCGGCCGTCATGGCCTTGTTCGGCGACAAAGCCTGGTGGCTGCCGAAATGGCTGGATCGCCTGCTGCCGAACCTGGACGTCGAAGGCGATAAGCTGATCGCGGAGCTCCATGCCGCCGAAAATGCAGGCGCCGCGCCGAACTCGCCGCGGGCCCTCTAGTACGAAGCAATCGTTACTGCACGACAAACAACGGAGCTGTTCCCTAAGCAGAGTTGCTTAGGGGACAGCTCCGTTCATCGCTATCCGAACCCGTAACGCCTATTTCTTCATCTCTATGGTCGGACCCATGACGCCCGGAACCGGCAAGCCGGCCTGGCGGAGCAGCACGGTCATTTGACCCCGATGGTGCGCCTGATGTTCGACCAGCAGCCGCAGAAGCTTGCCGCGGAACATCCTTCCGCCCAATGCGTCGATTTCCTCGGCCATCTGCTCGTCGGACAGCTTTGCCGCCTCGTTCTTGCAGGCTTCGCTGATTTCTTCGTATTTGGCCGCGATGTCGGCTACGCTCTCCGGCGCTTGTGCCCCGCGTTCGATGGCGGGAACGTTCATTCCGGCGATCCGCCCGAACGCAGACGCCGTGCTCGTCAAATGCCAAGCCAACCAGCCCAGCGAGCTATGGCCCTCCACGATCGCGAAGTCCTTCTTGTCGTCCGTGATCGACTTCATGACGGCCATCGTGCCCGCCGCCGATGCCGCCCAATCCGCCGCAAAATCTTCTGCAGTACGATACATTCGATAACCTCCAAGCGATTAGTCTTCCGTTTTATTTTAGAGTCCGTGGAGTCGGAAAAGCAAATCCGGATCGGCGCAAATCCCGCTTCCGCATCGCTCCCGTAATTACGGCTTAAGCGCCGCATCCGCCGGAAAGGCAAGGCCGCTCCATGCTTTGGCTTGCGTCCAAGCGGCTTCTCCCTGCCAGAACGGATCGTTCTCGCGAAGGCCTAGCGGCACAAACGCCGCGGCGCACAAATACAAGCTGCCGGTGGAAATGTAAGGCTCGCCCACGCCCGGCTGATGTCCGCAAAACCCGACCCTCAGCCACCCTTCCGAATCAAACGTATTCGGCGCATCCATCGTGCGCCGGATGACCGCCGTCAGCGCGCATCGCGCCTGGGCCGGATCCATGTTCGCCTCCAACCGGCGCTGCAGAGCCATCTGCGCCAGGTGCTGGAACGCGCCGCAACGATAGGCCAGCGAGCGGCCAAGCGGCGGGAACGTTCCGTCCGGCCCGATGAGCCGCTCCAGCTGCGACGCGTAACGCGCAGCCCGCGGCAAAGCTCGTTCGCGGACGGCTTGCCATTCCCGATCGAACGGGTGCAGCACGTCCAAAATATCGATCAGCATCGGCTGGATGACGAAGCTGTTATAATAATCGGCGTGGTACTCCGGTCCGTCTCCGTAGACGCCGTCTCCCTTGTACCAGTTGTCGTGTTCGCGAATCGCGTAATCGACGCGCATCGGATCCCACTCTTCGCCCGCCCGATACAAGACCGTCTCGATCATCGCCGAAAAAAGCAGCCAGTTGCAATAAGCCGGCTTGCGCGTCCTCGTCGCTTTCAAAGCGGCGATCACGTTCGCTTTGACTCTATCGCTTAACTTGTCCCACAGCTCCGTCGGGGATCTCAAAATCGCATGAGCCAGGAAGGAGGCGTCGACGATCGGCTGCCCTCCGTAAGTAAAATTCATATAATCCGGCGATTTCGGATCGGTGCCGGCATCGATCGCTTCGCGCGCAAGCTCCGCGCAGGCTCTGCGATGCGCCCCTTCCTCCCCTTCTTCGCTTCCCGTTTCCAACCAAGGCGCCAACCCGCACAGAAGCCGGCCGAGCGCCTCCAAATGGGCGAATTTTTCCCTTTCCGTCCCATTCGTTTCAATGGGCATTTTCAGCTTGAGCTCTCGCCCTGCAAGATGAACGAGCACCGGATCCGCGATGCGCTTCAACGTAGCGATCCAATAGGTACGATCAAGTTGTCCGGAATCCATTTAACCTTCCCCCAAATACCGCCTATCTAGCGGTTGCTCCATGGTCCTTCGTTTGCTGTCTCCATATGCGATATCGCTTCAGCGTACTCTCCGCGTTGTCCGCACTTTCATTCTAGCAAACCTCACGCGGTCGCACAGCATAATATGGAAGCGATTTTGTCCGCTTTACTCCAAAAGAAAACGGGATGAAGCAGGAATTTCCTTTGCTTCATCCCGTTTTCGTTCGTGTCGCGGGGTTGGATCGAAGTCCGATCCCGTCCTCGCCGCCCTTTCGGGTCCGCCTCGAAAGGCGGCCTACGCCCGGCTGCGCGCCAGCGAGGACGCCTGATTCTCTTCCGCGCGATCCGGCGACTCCGGGAGTACCTCCGCCTATTCGTACCAATAGGCAGGAATCACTTCCTTCTCCCGTTCCAGCAATTCCTTGATGATCATATCCGCGTCATGAACGGAGTTGATCAGCGGATCGGTCATCATCGCTCTGCGCAGCTTCGCGAAGCTGCGTTCGACGACGGCTTCCGCGGTAAGCTCGTGCGTGTCCAATACCAGCTCTTGCATTCCCCGAACGCCTCTGGGCATTTCTCCGACGCGAAGCGGTTTGATTCCTTCCAGATCGACCTCGCACAGCAGCTCCAGGAAAGAGTCGTCGTTCATATTCGTCACCGCGCCATGATTCAGCGTATTGATGAAAAATTTCTTGCCCAAGTTCCCCACCATGCTCTCGATAATATCCGTCGCGTGATCCGGACCGAACGACTTCATGTAGTCGGAGATCGGAAGGTCGCCGGTCAAGAAACCGTCGACTTGCTTCCACATGTCCTCATGACGCTTGTACCGCTCTTCCGTCTCCCAGATGGAGAGAGGCGGAATGGCATCCCGCGTCTTGCCCAGCCCTTGCCAGTACCTGACATACTCCTTCGTATGGCCAGTACAGGTCGGGATGATGCCGAAAATATCGTAAAGCTCGTACGTGATCGCATCGTTATGCACGGCTTTCGCTCCCGTGTCTCCCCCGTCGCTTTCCGTTCCCGCAGCTTTCCTTAACGCCTCCGCGATCTGCGGCATGACGTCGTTTCCGTCGAATTCCGCCTTCAGCAGCCACGTAAAATGATTCACTCCGGCTATGCGGTAATCGAATCTGCGGTCGATCTCCGCCGTAAACTCGCTTTTCCCCCCGATAATTCCGGCGCGGATCGCGTCATACGCTTTTTTGTGAGGCATGTGATGGCTGTCGCATAGCGCGAACGACTTCAATTTCGGCGCATAACGGCTAAGGGCGATCCCGTGAACCGTAGAAGGATTGATGTAATTGATCACCCAGGCATCGGGACACAGTTCTTCGATATCTTTGGCGCAGTCCATAATGACCGGCAGCTCCCTCATCGCTCTGAAAATCCCGCCCGGCCCGATCGTATCGCCCGAGCACATCCGGATGCCGTATTTCAAGGAAACCTCGCAGTCGATGCCGCGGTATTTCACCGTGTCCTCCGCGAAGCTCAGCACGACGAAATCCGCTCCTTCCAGCACGTCCCGCCGGTTCGTCGAGCCTTCCACTTTAAGCGGTACCCCGTTTTCCTCGGCGACCCGCTTGGCGAGCTTGACCAGCTTGGCCAGCTTCTCTTCGTTCGTATCCACCAAAGCCAGCGTACCGTTGTTCAAATAAGGAGAATGAACCATCTGCCAGATAGACTGGCGCCCGAAAAACAAACTGCCCGCTCCGAGCACGACGACCTTCGGTTGCTTGACGATCGAATCGTTCACGATAAGCCCTCCCAATCGGTTATAGCCTCATTATAGGAGATCGGCGAAAAAGGAGAATATGAGATAGTTTTAGTTTCATGTCAAAAAGTATGATTTACAATGGATGGTACAGACTTTAAGATAGTGAGTTAAAGGGTACGAATGTCCTGCGGTGGAGAAACGGGGGCGTTGGAAATGAACGATTTGAGCGTTTTTAACGAGTTGTCCGAGTACATTGCGATCCGTATAAGCTCCGTTAACGAGGAAACCCACGACGGGGAATGGATCGAGCACAAAGCGCACTACGACTACGATCTGTGGTTCATTCAAGCCGGGACGGTCCGGATCCAGATCAACGGATTCGAGCATACGGCAGCCCCCGGAGACGTCGTGTTCTTCTATCCCCAGGTTCCTTATGCGGCTTCGACCGACGACGAGGGATGCCGGTTCATCTACGCCCATTTCGATTACGGAATCGGCGGACAGCAACGCATTTTGAACGACTTTCCGCTCTCGGGAATCATCGGAAGCGAGCTGATCCGGGAGGAAGCCGAGCTCTTCGGCCGGTCCTGCCGCCGAGCGCGGGAGTACGACAACCTGCCGGGCAACCGCTTATATCTGAAGGCTTGCCTGACCGCTGTGATCGCGAAGATTATTGAACTTCACGGCCAACGCCTTTATACCGGCGAATTCTTAAAAGATAAACTGCCGAGAAAGACCGAGAAGAACGCGGCTACGCTGCAGCCGATCTTCCAATACGTATTCGAGCATCTGCATCGGCCGATTAAGATGAGCGAGCTGGCGTCGATCGCCGGCATATCGGAGAAGTATTTCATCTCCTACTTCAAGAAAGCCCTCGGTATTACGCCAGGGCAGTATATTTATCAGATCAAGATGAACCGCTCCCGCGACTACCTCTATCAAAAGAAATATACGATTCAGCAGATCGCGGGCTTGCTCGGCTATCCGGATCCTTTCACTTTCTCGAAAGCTTTCAAAAAATACTATAAGGTGCCTC
>JAEZZE010000124.1 GCA_023418755.1 Bacillota bacterium
GAAGGAAGAAGAACATCGGAAAGCCGGATGAGGGAAAACCTCACGTCCGGTTTGATGAAGGGGGAGCTGGAAAAGTAAATGGAGGGCTTTCGCCCTCCAAAGAAATTTCAGTTCTCTACTCTACCAGTGTATAAAATCCGCTATCCTTATCTGAATCGTCTCCGACAAAACGCATTCTCCGTCCTAAGGACGCCGAAGGCGTTATGCTTGTAAGGAATAATCTGGAGCGTCCGAGTTTAAGCTAACGGGTAATCGATACGAGAGAGATAAGGAAGGGGGGATGTACCGATGGCGGGCGGGTCGGGGCCGGATAGGGAGGATCGGCTCCACGAGAAGCTGGATCTCAATATCCGAAGGCTGCGCCGGGAAACGGGGGACAGTCCCGATATCAGGCGGAGAAGCTTGAGGCTGACTTTTCCCGGCGCCGCCAGCATTGAGGCGGTCATTCTGTTCACCGACGGACTGGCGAATTCCCAAGCGATGCTCGATTCTCTTCTGCGCAAAAACGTGCCGACCGCCCAGGGGGTCTTCGGAGTCGCCGGCATGCTGGATTATTTGGTGGAGAGCGTCATCGTCGAAGCCGGCATCGACAGGATCGGAACCTTCTCCGATCTGTACGACCATCTGCTGTCCGGGGACAGCATCCTGCTGCTCGAGGGGAGCGCGGTCGCGCTGGCCGTCGGCACCAGGGATCCTAAAGCCAGGGGCGTGGAAGAGCCTACCGTTCAGGCGGTCGTAAGGGGGCCGCGGGAAGGCTTCACGGAGGTGCTGAACTGGAACACGGCGATGATTCGGAGAAAAATCAAAAATCCCCGTCTCTGGTTCGAGAAGAAAACGATCGGACAAGTCACGAAGACGGAAGTCGTGCTGGCGTACATCGAAGGCCTCGTCTCGATGGACGTGCTGTCGGAGCTTCGCCGAAAGCTGGACAAGATCGATACGGACGGCATTCTCGAAAGCAATTTTATCGAGGAGCGGATCGTAGACCAGAAGCTCGTGCTGTTTCCCACCGTGTTCAACTCCGAGAGGCCGGACGTCGTGGCGGCCCAAATCATGGAGGGCAGGGTGGCGATTCTGGTGGACGGAACCCCCTTCGCGCTCGTCGTTCCCGCGCTGTTCACGCAGTTTTTCCAATCCAGCGAGGATTACTATCAGGGATCGATATTCTCTAGCCTGATCCGGATGCTGCGGGTAATGGCGTTTTTCCTGACGCTGCTCACCCCTTCGGTTTATATCGCGATCACGACCTTTCATCAGGAGCTGCTGCCGACGACGCTGCTGTACAATCTGGCGAGCCAGCGCGAAGGGGTTCCTTTCCCGGCGTTCGTGGAGGCGCTCATGATGGAGATCACCTTCGAAATCATCCGCGAGGCCAGCGTGCGGATGCCCAGAACGATCGGGCAGTCGATCTCGATCGTGGGCACGCTCGTCATCGGTCAAGCCGCCGTCCAAGCCGGCCTCGTGACGGCGGCCATGGTCATCGTCGTCTCGATCACGGCGATCTCCAACTTCGTTATGCCGGCGTTTAATCTCGGCATCGCGGCAAGGATCGTTCGATTTTTCCTAATGGGGCTGGCGGCGACGTTCGGACTGTTCGGATTGTTCCTCGGTCTCATCGTCATCGTGATCCGGGTCTGCTCGCTGCATTCGTTCGGGGTGCCGTACATGTCTCCGCTGGCCCCGTTGAACTTGGCGGAGCAGAAGGATACGTTGTTTCGGGTTCCTTTGAGCTGGATGAGAAGAAGGCCGAAGGAGATTCAGAAACGGAACCTCGTTCGCCAAAAGTAAGGGGAGGTCCAACTTGTACAAGACCGCGGGCGCCCTATCCGTCCTCCTGGTCCTATGCGGGCTGCTGGCCGGTTGCTGGAGCAAGCACGAGCTGAACGAGCTGGCTATCGTCGTCGGGCTGGGCATCGACCATGAAGAAGACGACCGCTACCGGGTTACGATTCAGATCGTCAATCCCGGAGCGGTCACGGCCAACGAGAAGATGGTCGGCCAAGCCCCCGTCGTGACGTTCGAATCCACGGGCGCGACGCTGCCCGAAGCGCTGAGGCGGATGACGGTGCTGTCCCCCCGCCGCCTCTATTTTTCCCATCTGCGGATAGTCGTTTTCGGAGAAGAGCTGGCCCGGATCGGCTTGCGCAAGCCTCTCGATTTTATTTCCAGGGAACCGGAGATGCGCAACGATTTTTATCTGGTCGTCGCCAAGGGCACGACAGCCTCGCGGATATTGAAAACCTACAGCGCGATGGATCCTATCCCTGCGAACAATCTCTATACGAAGCTGGCGCTGTCCGACCGCATGTGGGCCGCGACGGGCAAAATCACCTTGAACGAGCTGATCGTCGACATTACGAAAAGAGGACAAAACGCGATCCTGACCGGCGTCGTCGTTCAAGGAATGACCGACGGTCATGGAAGCATCGCCAACACGAGAGACATTTCCCCGCGGTCGAACATGGTGTATTACGGCTCGGCGGTCTTCCGGAAGGACCGCATGATCGGCTGGATCGGGGAGGACGAGACGAAGGGCGTCAATTACGTGCACAATTCGGTGGACAAGACGCTCGGGTTCGTGGACTGCCCGGCGGGAGGCAAGGTATCCCTTAACGTCGTCCGCACCGAATCCAAAATCCGCGCCGGTCTGTCCGGCGAGCTTCCGGTCGTCAACGTTTACGTTCGAGTGGAGCAGGATATCGCGGGGGTGGAATGCGACATCGACCTGGCCCAGACCTCCTCGCTCGACCTGATCAACAGGGAATCGCAACGCAAGATTACCGATCTGATCGAATCGACGGTACGGACTGCGCAGAATAAGCTGGGGGTCGATATTTTCGGCTTCGGAACGTTCGTTCACCGCCAGCAGCCCAAGGCGTGGAGCCGAATCAAGGACTGGGACGAGGCGTTCAGGAAGCTCGAAGTCAACGTGCGCGTCGAGACGATCACCCGAAGGATCGGAACGACCCAGCAATCGGTGTCGTATCAAACGAAAGGGAGCGGATAGCGATGTGGGGCGTTATCGGAATCGTCGCGGGTACGGCCGCTCTGTCCGCATGGGAGATCCGGTACTGGCGTAGGCGGGGCAAGCGCAAGGAGCTATGGATTTTCGTATCGTTCATGGCCGCCTTCACGGCGCTCTGGATCGCGGAAGCGATGAACGCGGCGCTGCCCAATCCCCTGCGGTGGGTAGCTCTCGTTCTCGGCCCGCTAGGCAAGCTGATGTATTCCATGTTCGGTTAAGAAGGGAAGAGCAGGCGTGAAACCCATCGGCCCGTTTATCAGCAAGAGATCGTTTACGATCCTCGTTATTTTTTTCACGATAGGAACCTCGATCTTGATTACGCCCAACGGTCTGGCCCAGATCGCCAATCAGGATGCCTGGATTTCTTGTATTCTGGGCATATGCGTCGATCTGCTGCTGGTCTGGCTGTACGTCTGGCTGGGAAGGCGGCATCCCGACCGGACGATCGTCGGATGCTGCGAGGAGCTTCTGGGTCCGTGGATCGGTAAAATTCCGGGCGTCCTGTTCGCGCTGTTCTGTTACTTTCTTGCGGCGCTGATGGTCGGGGACCTGGGCTATTTCTGCACGACGCAGACGATGGTGGATACGCCGATCGAGATTTTGCAGCTTCTGTTCGTGCTTACGGTCGTGATTGCGGTTTTGGCGGGAATTAGCGCTTATGCAAGAGCCGCCGAGTTCTTCTTCCCGTGGTTCCTCCTGCTGCTGGCGTTGCTGATGGCCGCGCTCGCGCCGAAGTTCGAAATCGGCAGGCTGCTTCCCGTCATGGAAAACGGGGTCGTTCCCTTGGCGAAAGGGGCGTTCTCCTTCTACTCGCTACAGGAAATGGTCGTGCTGTTGATGCTGTATCCGTACGTAAGGAAGGGGAAGGGGAGAGGACGGGCTTTCCTGACAGGCACGCTGATCGGCGGTCTGGTGCTGGTCGTGACGACCGTCGGGAGCATCGGAGTATTGGATAGCATCCAGGTGGCCAACAACCAGTTTCCCACCTACATCATGGCCAAAAATATATCGATCGGCAACTTCATGCAGAGGATGGAGGGGCTGTTGATGCTGATCTGGGTGCTGTCGATTTTCATGAAGGTGACCATGACGTTCCACGCGTCGGTGATCGGGATGGCCCAACTGCTCCGCGTCGAGGAGCGAGCCCTCGTCTGGCCAATGGCCATCGGCCTGGTCGTGATTTCCCTGATGTGCTACACGAACGTCGTCTACGTGCAGAACTTCCTGGCCACGACGTGGACGCCGTTCGCTTCCCTGTTCATGATCGTCGTCCCCTTGCTTCTTCTAGCCGCTTCATGGATCAAGAAAAAGGCGGGTTCGCCGAATGCGAAACGGGGAAGACAAGTCCAAACGTGAAAAAAAGGTTTAAAAAATAGAAAAGTGTCGAAAGTAAGCTGTACCATGCCCGTCCGGCATGTGATAAAATGAATGGGTTAACGCATCGTTATCGCAAAATCAACGGGGTGTAAACGGAGTTAGGTACATATAGGGGAAAGAAGGGCTATCCGTGTTTCGGAAAAAAGACATTTTTTTTAAGACGCTGGAGGAAATGTCGGATATCATCGTGGAAACGGTCGAACATTTCACGGCCGCGGTCAACGGGGACTTTCCTGACGTCACCGCATTCGCTAGGGAAATGAAGGAGTTCGAGCATAGGGGGGACAAATGTACGCACATTATCCTCACCGAGCTTAACAAAACCTTTATTACGCCGATCGAGCGGGAAGATATCATGGAGCTGATCAAGAAGCTGGACGACGTGCTGGACGGGATCGAGGCTTGCGCTTCCCGCTTCGAGATGTACCAGATCACGAAGGCCGATCCGTATATTCGGAAGTTCGGCGATTGCCTGAAACGGAGCGCCCAGGAGATCAAATCGGCGATCTATCTGCTCAGCCAGAAGAAGCTGCTCGCGATGCAGCCGCATTGCGTCAATCTCAACGAGCTGGAGAACGAAGGCGACGATCTGATGCGTCAGGGCATCAAAAACCTGTTCATGAACGCCACCGATCCGATCGAGCTTATCAAGCATAAAGAAATATACGAACGGCTGGAACAGACGACCGATTCGTGCGAGGATGTCGCGAACACGCTTCAATCCATCATTATGCGCAATTCTTGATCGGCGCAAGCGGGGACGGATTAGAATATCATGGATTATACTTTACTGATCGTAATTTTCATCGTCGTTCTGGCCCTTGGCTTCGATTTCATCAACGGGTTTCACGATACCGCCAACGCGATCGCGACGTCCGTATCGACGCGCGCCTTGACGCCCCGGCGGGCGATCATTCTCGCCTCCGTCATGAACTTGATCGGCGCCTTGAGCTTCACCGGGGTCGCCAAGACGATCGGGGGCAAGATCACCGACCCGTTTAAGCTCGAGCACGGACTGACGGTCGTCGTCGCTACCTTGATCGCGGCCATCGTCTGGAACCTGGTCACCTGGTGGTTCGGCATTCCCTCGTCGTCATCCCACGCGTTGATCGGAGCGCTGGCCGGAGCGGCGGTCGCGTCCGAAGGCTGGAGCGGCATTAACTACTCGGGCTTCTCGTCGATTCTCCAGGGCCTTATTCTATCTCCATTTATCGCCTTCGGCCTGGGATTCGCCATTATGTTTCTGCTGAAGCATATCTTCGCCAATTCCAGTCCTCATCACGTCAATAAGCTTTTTCGAGGCGGACAAGTGATTACGGCGGCGTTCCAAGCGTTCACGCACGGCACGAACGATGCGCAGAAGGCGATGGGCATCATTACGATGGCGCTCGTGGCGGCGAACATCCAGTCGGATTTGGAAATCGCGCTCTGGGTAAAGCTGTCGGCGGCTCTCGCGATGGCGCTCGGGACGTCCCTGGGCGGATGGAAGATCATCAAGACGATGGGGACGAAAATTTTCAAGATCGGACCGATCAACGGCTTCTCCGCCGATCTGGCTTCCGCTTCCGTCATCCTCGGAGCGACGTTGACCCATTTCCCGGTAAGCACCACGCACGCGATTACTTCATCGATTCTGGGCGTCGGTTCGGCGAAGAAGTTTTCCAGCGTCAAGTGGAGCATGGCCGGGCGTATCATCATGACATGGCTCATCACGATTCCGATCGTCTCCGTATTGGCGGCGCTCACCTATTACGTAGTGGCTTTGTTCCTGCATTAGACCGGTTACCGTCGGAAAAATAGGCGTGGGAACACCCAAACCTGAAAGCCCGAGATTGCTAAACTGGAATAAGGAAGCTGCCATCTCTGTCCAGTCAGGAGGACTCTCCATGCTTGCGTACACGGAACAGGCGAAACCGACTGTCGAATTGCTGAAGGAATTTCTAGCGGGAAGCCCGGCGTCCGAAGGAGAGAGACTGATCTTCTCCGGGGTCGGCGACCGCGATGTGTATAACATATGCGCGCCGTTCATGGACCGGGGCGAACCGGTCATTGCCGGGCGCGTAGAGGACCGAGACAAGGAATCTTCCGAGGTGATGTTCTTCGTCGAACGCCAGGGACGATGGGTTCCCCGCAACGGCGCTCCCGTCTTCGCGCTTCAGGACCCGTTCGTCGCCTTCGTGGGCGGCGAGCTGGTATTCGGCGGCGTCGAGGTCTACTTCGACGGGGACGATCCGCATTACGTCACTTCTTGGCGCACCGTCTTTTACCGCGGCTGCTCCGTAGACGGGCTTGTTCCGTTCGCCAAAGGACCGCTGACGATGAAGGACATACGCCTGATCGAACGGGATAACGGCCGCATCGGGGTGTTCACCCGGCCGATGATGGTCGACGGCGCGCGGGCATTGATCGGCTATACCGAAATCGAGACGCTGGACGATCTGACGGAAGAGGCGATAGAAGGCGCCGAACTGCTGCGCCATCAGTTTCTCCCGGACGAATGGGGCGGGGCGAACGAAGCCCATCTGCTGAAGGGCGGCCTGCTCGGCGTGCTCGGCCATATCGCCTGGATGGAGGAATTCAACATCCGGCATTATTATCCGATGGTGTTCGTCCTCGACCCCGATGCCCGCCGATATACGCCGGTCAAGCTCATCGCGACCCGGGCGATGTTCCCGGACGGTCCGGCCAAGCGGCCGGATTTGCAGGACGTCATCTTCAGCGGCGGACTGGTCAGGCACGAGGACGGAACCGCCTCCCTGTATACCGGGGTAAGCGATGCGGAAGCCCACGTGATTCGCATTCCCGACCCTTTCCTCGAATACGAAATCTGACGATCAAGAAGAAGAGGCTAATCCCGCCTGCGGACAACCGGGAGTTAGCCTCTTTTGAATTTCCGTCAACGACGCTTGACCGGCCTGCGCCTGCGCGTTCCTCCGCGCGGAGGCGTCCGCTTGTTCGTCCGCCTGCGGGAAGAGGGAGCTTTGCCCGCGTTGGCCGTAACGGCTTTGCCTCCCTTGCCCATGAACAGCTTGAACATGGGAGCCATCTGCTGCATCGTGGACATGAATTTCTGAACCTTCCCCATCGTCGAGAGTACCCCTTCGATCCCGCCCATGCGATCGATTATATTTTTCAGATCGCCGAGGTTGGAGAGGTTGAAGGGGAGCGCGCTTTTCGTTGCGGGGGCGGCCGCCTGCACAGGGAACGCCGCTTCATCTATGACGGCCGGAGGGCCGGAGAACCCGCCTTCGATACCGGGGAAGTTGCCCTGTCCGAAATTCGGAGTCCAGCTTTGCAGAGAAGGAGAATTCGGATCGTTCACAGGATCACACCCTTTCTTCAAGATAAACTATGCCGGGCTGGAGCCTTTGGAGTGGACGGATGCCTGCGCCCAGCAACATTTTATCTCTGTAATGCGTGAATACGGTGATGCTTGAACTGTCGGTGGCTACGCAGTACAATGGAACCAGGCAGGATCGATGCGCTGCGCTTGTCGACGGGCGACCGGGCCGACTTTCAGCCCATCGGTTCGAGGAAAGGATGAGAGCGCATGCAACTGAAGAAGCTGAACGATAATTCGATAGATCAACTGTTCGAAGCGATCCTCACCTTGAAGAGCGTGGAGGAATGCTATATTTTTTTCGACGATCTGTGCACGGTTAACGAGATTCAATCGCTGTCGCAGAGACTCGAGGTGGCGCGCATGCTCGGCAAAGGGAATACATACAACCAGATCGAGACGGAGACGGGAGCGAGCACGGCGACGATCTCCCGCGTGAAGCGCTGCCTGAACTACGGCAACGATGGGTACAAGCTTGCCCTGGAGCGGCTTGGGCGCTTCGGCAATGACGGGATATCGGAGAGCGGCAGCTAAGCTAATCGCCGTTCGCGAACGTATCGAGGGATGAAGACCGCCAATGCGCGGTCTTTTTGACGTGCGGGCCGGGAAGGGGAGCCGAAAAATCATATTGCTAGCTTCGGAACTGGTAAGTTATGCTAGGAAGGGTCAGGCTAATCCTACGTCGGCACAATCGGGGGATACGTATGCGTTTCTGGCAGTCCGTCCGCTTCAAGATCGTCGTCGGCTTTTTTCTGGTTCTGCTGCCCATCGTGGCCTTCGTCATCTACAACAATCTATATGCGATTCGCGTCGTCAAGGAGCAAATCTCGTCGCATTACAACATATTGCTGGCCGAATACGTGCGCAACAACGATAAGAGCATGCTCGATTATTATCATTACTTGATCAATCTGGAGCGGGAGCAGGAGATTCAAGCTCTGCCGCTGCTCGAGACGTCCAGCGACGAATACACGCTGTCCAAAACCCGGCTGCGCGAGAAGCTGGCGATCGACACGATCTTCTACAGCTCGCTGATCGATACGTTCTTCGTCTACTCGGACAAGTCCGGGGAGCTCGTCTACGCGACGCAGTACGTCTACAACTCGCTCGAGAAGCTGGACGTGCTGTCCGCTTGGGCGAAGATGAACGTGCCGAAGGGCCTTCCCGACCGGGAACGCCGGTGGGATCTGACGAGAATAGCCGGCCAGACGTTCTTGATGAAGACGCACGATCTCGGCTTCAAGACGATCTCGGGAGCGTTGATCCAGGCGGAAGCGCTGCAGAGCGTGATGAACAACTTCGACGTGGGCCAGGACGGCTCGACCTTCCTGCTCGATGCCGATGGAAGCGTTATCGCGGACGTCGAATACCCGCCGCTTAAGGATGCCGGGTTCATGGCCGAGCTCAAAGATCTGACCGGGGTCAAGACGGGGCTCGTCTACGACGGAGAGTCCTACATCGTGCTATCCCAGCCGTCCGAATACGCCGACATCCGCTACACGCTGATCCTGAAGGAATCGTATATTCTGAAGAACCTTCCGTTCTTCCAGAAGGTGCTTAATTTCTGGATGCCGCTGTCGTTGGCGGCGATCCTGTCGATCTATCTGCTGTTTCTGCAGCGCGTCATGTTCCAGCCGTTCGTGCGGCTGATCCGCGGCATGCGAAAGCTGGGGCAAGGGCAATTCGACACCCGCTTGCCGGCGCTCGCCGACAGCAGCGAATTCAGCTTTCTGACGGGGACGTTCAATAAGATGGCCGAGCAGATCGAGAGTCTGAAGATCGACGTCTACGAGGAGCAGATTCGGCTGCAGCGGGCGGAATACAAGCATCTGCAAATCCAGATCAACCCTCATTTCTATATGAACAGCTTGAATATTATCTACAATCTGGCCGCGTTGAAGGATTTCAAGACGGTGCAGAAGCTGTCGCTGCACTTGGCCGATTATTTCCGCTTCCTGATGCTCGGCCATCGGACCGTCGTCCGGCTCGAGGACGAAATTCGCCATATCGAGCATTATCTCGAAATTCAGAAAATCCGCTACGTCTCCAAGTTGGAGTACGTCATCGACGTTCCGCAGGAGTATATGGGATGGGAGATTTCCCCGCTGATGCTCCAGCCTTTCATCGAGAACTGCGTCATTCACGGCTTGAACAAGCGGCCGCAGGACGGAACGCCTTTCCGAATCGCCATTCTCTGCCGGGAAGACGCCGAGGAGCCGCGGAAATACGCGCTGCTCTCGATCGAAGACAACGGAGCGGGCTTTCCGGAGACGTTGCTCGGGGAATTGAACGCCGCGGCCTACGCCGCGCAATCCCCTGCCAATCATGTGGGCATCTGGAACATCCTGCGCCGGTTCAAGATGCTGTACGGAGGCAGAGGAGACATCTCGTTCGGCAACGGGGATCGCGGAGGCGCCCGCGTGCGGGTGAGACTGCCGAGGGAGCGGGATTATTCGTTCGAGATCGAGGAGAATAGCGCCGCCGCGGCGGAGGAGGAGCAGTCCAATGCTGACGATGCTGGTCGTTGACGACGAGCTGTACGCCCTGAAAGGGATTACCCAAGGAATCGACTGGAGCGGCCTGCCGATCGACGCGATTCTCGAAGCGGAGAGCGTCGCCGAGGCGAAGCGCCATATCGAAAGGCAAAGAGTCGATCTGCTCATCTCCGATATCGAAATGCCCGGGGCGAACGGATTGGAGCTTCTCCGTTATATCCGCGAAGCGAGCCCTCAGACGCTGACCGTGTTCCTGACGGGCCACGCCCGGTTCGAGTACGCGCAGGAAGCGCTGCATATGGGTTGCTTCGATTACGTGCTGAAGCCGATCGATCACGACGTGCTGAAGGGGATCGTCGCGAGGGCGATCGAGGAGGTCATGCTCCGGCGGGAGCAGGCCGACTTCGAGAAGAAGCTCGAAGATTACCGCCGCCAGTGGATCAGCCAGCTCCCCATTCTGGTCGACCGGTTCTGGAGAGAGCTGCTGGAAGGGCGAATCGGTTTGTCGCCGGAGAGGCTCGACCGGGAATTCGCGCAGCTGGATATTCCGCTGACGGCGGATAAGGGGCGGCTGCTGCCGATTCTGCTCAGCGTCGAGCGGTGGGACGTCGAACTCGATTCCCGGGACGAGAGCATTATGGAATACGCCCTTCGCAAAGCGGCGGCGGAGACGATTCTGGGAGAACATCCCGGAACGGTCGTGCAGGACCCGGGAGAGTTCAGCCTGGGACTGCTGTATTTGAGCGAGTCGGATGCGCCGGACCGGCAAGCGCTGCTGGAACGCTGCCGGCAATTCGTGCAGGCTTGCCATGTTTATTTCCATTGCCGCGTTTCCTGTTATCTCGGCGACTCCGTCTGGCTGGGCGAGCTGCCTTCCGCCGTGGAGAGGCTGCTGCGGCTCGAACGCTCGAACGTTACCGTTTCGCAGACCGTCATCGACGCGGCCGTCGAATGCGAGGAAGTCCAGGGAGGACAGCCCGTCGCCCTGCCCTCCTTCCTGGAATGGGGGATTCTGCTCGATAACGGCCGTCAGGACGAATTGATTCGGGCGATCGAAGAGACGACCGAACAGTTCGGTAGGGAATCCGCGGGAAGGGAGACGCTGGAGCTGTTCCGATACGGCTTGCTCCATTTGCTCTATCAGGCGGCTTTCCGCGCGGGCGTGTCGGTCTACGAGGCGCTGGACCCGTCGGATCTGGCGGATACCCCGGCGGTCCGGTCGCCGCAAGCGCTGAAGCTGTGGGCGGTCCGGTCGGTCCGCAAGTGCGCGGAGGCGCTCCAGGACAAGACGAGGGATTCGTCGGCCATCGTCGCGAAGGTGCAGTCGTTCATTCAGGACAATCTGCAGAAAGAGCTGAATCGCGACGACATCGCCCGCTCGGTGTTCCGCAACCCGGCGTACGTATCCCGTCTGTTCCGCAAGGAGACCGGCTTATCGCTGACGGATTACATTGCGCAGTGCCGGATCGAGAGGGTTAAGCGGCTGCTCGCCGAGACTAACGACAAGATCAGCCATATCGCGGAGGACGTGGGGTACGCGCATTTCTCTTACTTCGCGAAGCTGTTCAAGAAGATGACGGGGCTTACCCCGCAGGATTACCGCAAGAGGCATCAGATCATGCGTTAAGATGCATCCCCCGCGCCGACCGGCGACCTCCCTATGAGGAAGGAGACGGACGACGCGGGGGATATTTGGTTTGTATATCGAAAAAGAAAAGTCACGAAAGTGCTAAGTAGGTCATTCCAGTAGATAGATGCGGGGAGCGGGAGCGCGCTAAAATAAGGACACAGACAAAGATTGCCAATAAGCATAAAGGATTGTGATAGGAATGGAACAAGCTTCCGCAGCCGCGAACGCGCCGCAGCCGATTCTTAGCACGAAGCCGACGAGGTTGAAGCAAGGACATCTTCGCCGGTTCGGCGCGTTCTACATTATGATGGCCCCGACGATCGTCTTCTTGCTGATCAACAACTATATTCCGATGATCGGCTCGTTGATCGCCTTCAAGAACATCAAGTTCGCGCCCGGAGAGACCTTGTTCGAGAGCTTCCTGCGCAGCCCTTGGGTCGGAATGTTCAACTTCGAATTTCTGTTCAAGACGTCGGACGCCTGGCTCATTACGAGAAACACGGTGCTGTACAACGCGGTGTTCATCTTGCTGAATACCGTAATCGGCATCGCGTTCGCCATCATGTTCAACTCGATGAGAAACCGCATGTTGGCCAAGTTCCATCAGACGACGATGTTCCTTCCCTTTTTTCTATCCATGGTCATCGTCAGCTATCTGGTCTACGCCTTCCTGAACAACGAGTTGGGTTTGATGAACAAGGTCATTCTCCCGCTGTTCGGCGCGAACGCGGTCGAGTGGTACAGCGATCCGAAATGGTGGCCGCTCATTCTGCCGCTCGTCAACACCTGGAAGGGCATCGGGTATTACGCCATCATCTTCATGGCGGCGATTATCGGCATCGACGACGAATATTACGAGGCCGCGACGATCGACGGAGCTTCCAAATGGAAGCAGATCACGGCGATCACGATCCCGCTCATTCGTCCGGTGATCATCGTCATGGTGCTGCTGCAGGTGGGTAGAATTTTCAACGCGGATTTCGGCTTGTTCTGGCAAGTGACCCGCAACGCCGGGGCGATCTACGATACGACGCGCGTTATCGACACGTACGTCTACCAGAGCTTCATCAACGCGGGGGATATCGGAATGTCGTCGGCGGCAGGGCTATATCAGGCGGTCGTCGGGTTCACGCTGGTGTTCATGGCCAACCTGGTCATCCGCAAAATCAGCAAAGACGATGCCTTGTTCTAGAAGCTACAGCGGATTAGGAGGGTCTTACCATGTCACAAGCTGCCGGCGTCAAAACGCCCAGCCTGAAGCTGGCCAAGCAAGTCTCGGGCGGCGCCAACTTCGCGATTAACGTCTTTTTCTGGATCTATACGTTCCTGTGCGTGTTTCCTCTGGTCGTGGTCATCATTGCCTCGTTCACGGACGAGAATACGATTCTGATCAACGGCTACAGCCTGTTCCCGGAAAAATGGAGCCTGGGCGCCTACGACTTCCTGCTCAAGGATTGGCAGGCGATCGTGGAGTCGTACGGGTTCTCCATCCTCCTGACGGTGCTCGGCACGCTGATCAGTCTGGCGATGATGGCGCTGTACGCGTTTCCCATCTCGCGCAAGGATTATCCGTTCCGAAATTTTTTCTCCTTCTTCATGTTCTTTACGATCTTGTTCAACGGCGGACTCGTTCCGTTCTATCTCGTCTATTCCCAGGGGCTTCATCTTCAAAACACGCTGCTTGTGCTCATGATGCCCTATTTCATAAGCGGATTTTTCGTTCTGCTCATTCGGACGTTCTTCGCCAATTCGATCCCGAAGGAGCTGTACGAATCGGCCAAGATCGACGGGGCGGGAGAGTGGCGCATCTTCTTCACGATCGTGCTGCCGCTGTCGATGCCGGTGCTCGCCACGGTCGGATTGTTCACGACGCTGAGCTACTGGAACGACTGGTTTCTGAGCCTGCTGTTCATTACCGATCCCGAATCGGTCGTCAGCATCCAGTTCCGAATGTACAAAACGCTGCTCGATATTCAATATCTCAGCGCGAACGCCGCGGCGTATTCCGCCCTTGCCGCGAACAACCCGAATTTCACGATGCCGGGCGAGACGGCCCGGATGGCGATGGCGGTCGTCGGAATCGGGCCCATTATATTCGCTTATCCGTTCTTCCAGCGCTATTTCGTAGAAGGATTAACGGTCGGCGCCGTCAAAGGTTAAGTCAGGATCGGCTTCTACCGGTTTACCGGCCGGTTGAGCATAAATCTATTGATGAAGAAAAGGGAGGCAACACCATGTTCAGAAAGAGCAAATCCTGGACGCTGGCGCTAGCGACAGTCATGACGCTGGCCATCGTTCTTGCAGGCTGCGGCGGCAACAAGAATAACGAAGGCTCCTCGTCGCCGACTGCTTCCTCCGCGTCGCCGTCGGCATCTCCGTCCGAACCGGCCGCTCCGTCGGAATCCGCGGCTCCGTCCGAAGGGATCGACGTCAGCAAGCTGGAGCCGGTCGAGTTGACCCTGTACTTCCCGGGAACTCCACCGAAGGACGAGAAGAAGGTCGAAGAGAAGATCAACGAGTATTTGAAGACGAAGATCAACGCTACTCTGGACATTCGGATGCTCGATTGGGGGCAATACGACCAGAAAATGAACCTGTACATTTCCGGACGCGAAGCGATGGACATCATTTTCACCGCCTCCTGGAACGGTCACGCCACGAACGTGGGCAAAGGCGCCTTCCTGCCGTTGAACGAAGGCTTGCTGGATCAATACGGCCAAGGCATTAAGAGCGTCGTCTCCCAGGCGATCCTGGACGGCGCGCAGATCAACGGCAAAAACTACGGCGTTCCCGCTCTGAAGGAAATGGCGGAGCAGGGCGGCATTCTGTACCGTACCGATATCGCCGAGGAGCTCGGCTTGACGGACAGAATCAACGCGGTGAAATCGCCGGCCGATCTGATTCCGATTCTGGAGGAAGTGAAGGCGAAGAAGCCGGACTGGACGCCGCTGTACGTGAAGGACGGGGAAAACCTGAACTCGCACTATATGAACAAATTCGACTTCTTCGGCGATACGAAGCTGGAGGGCGTCATTCTGAAGGACGGCTCCGATACGACGATCAAGCCGGTGATGGAATATCCGGTATACAAAGAGTATCTGAACATCGCCCGCGAAATGTTCACGAAGAAGCTGGTGAACGCGGACGCCGCGACGTCGCAGCTGTCTCCGACGGACGCGCTGAAGAAAGGCAACGTATTCATGGTCGTGTCTCCGCTAAAACCGGGTAAAGACGCCGAAATGGCAGGCTCCGCGAACTTGCCGGGCAAAGTCGGCCAAGTCGGAATTACGTCGATCACGACTTCCACGGGCGAAACGACGGGCTCCATGCTCGCGATCTCCTCGACGTCCAAAAATCCGGAGCGCGCGATGATGTTCATCGACCTGCTCTACACGGATAAGTATCTGAACAACCTGATCAACTTCGGAATCGAAGGCGAGCACTACACCTTGAACGGCGAAGTGATGTCCGATGCTCCCGGCAAGCCGAACTATATCGCCGGCGCAGCGGCCTGGCAGTTGGGCAACCAGTTCCTGAACTACATCTGGGACACGGAAGCTCCGGACAAATGGGATCAGTTCAGAAATTTCAACGACGGCTCGGTCAATTCCCCGGCGCTCGGCTTCACGTTTGACTCGGAGCCGGTCAAGACGCAGGTCGCGGCTCTCAAAAACGTACAGTCGGAATACGCTCCGGGTCTCGAGACCGGCGCCGTCGATCCGGCCAAGGTCGACGAGTATTACAACAAATTGAAGAAGAACGGACTGGACGACGTCATTGCCGAGAAGCAGAAGCAGCTGGATGCCTACCTGGCTTCCCGTTAAGCCGCGCGATTAAGTTAAATCCCCGTATTTTCAACCGTCAGGGTGCTTCCCTGGCGGTTTTTTTCATAGGATCGGGGATGGGGCGCAACTTCTCCGGCGTTTATAAGTCCTATGAATGAAACGTTATATTTTCGGAATAACCGTTTGATACGGCCGGTAGGCGCTTATATAGAAGGCATGAGGTTCGAAATGCGGACCTCAAGGGAGAAAACGAGATGGAAAGGGAGAGAATGACATGATTCGTCCGACTAACTCGATTAAAATGCTATCGATCGTAGCCGCGGCTTGCGTTCTTGCGGCTTGCGCGGGAGGCGGCGAGCGGCCGGCTTCGCCGACGTCGTCCTTAGGGAGCCCTTCGCCGTCCCAGAGCGGCGGCGGAGCAACTCTTCCGTCAGCGGAATCTTCGGAGCCTTCCGAGCCTTCGGAGCAGGGATTCTCGGAGCAGCGTCCGCCAACCGCAAGCTTCGAGCTGATGACGGAGGAGGGCTATCAGCCCCGGACCGCCGAGCTGCGGCAAGGGAAGGGCTTCTCCTTGTATGCGTTCGAGGGGTTTGATTTCGACGCGGCGTCCGGGCGGTTGAGCCTAACGGCCGACGACGATTATTACGTCGACATCGAGCGGCTGTCCGCGGACGACGACTTGAAGAAGCTACGGGCGTCCGCCGAGCAGGAATTCAAGGAGTTCGGCAGCATCTCCGACCATAGCGGCGAGCTGGTCGAGCATCCGCTGGGGAAGGCGGAATTGTATCTGCAGTCCAGCGGGGCGGACGGAGTGAAAGACTTCATCGTCTGGGAGCCGGAGGAGGGAGACCGGTATCTGTTTCGTCTTAGCAACCCGAAAGGCGAGGAGGCCTCGGCCTTTGCAGGCCCGGTATGGGTTTCGTTATCCACGGTGCGGGGAGAATAGAACGATGAAGGCCTGGAGAAGACCGTAGGATGGGGATGGCGGACAGTGGAAGCTTAATCCGCCTTGGGTGGGGGAATCCGATAAGCGGACACAGATACGGAGCTTTACTCTGTAAATCGAGTTTCCCGAAACGCTTCCCAAGATCGAGGAAGCTTCTCACGTTGACATTGGCTTGACGTTTCGCTAGCATGAATAGAAAGGCATTGCAACGAGAAAGGGGCAGGCTCTTGGAGAAGAGGGGTTTGCTCGTCGTCAGCCACGGTTCCAGGGAACTCGGCTGGGTGGATCTGGTGGACGATACGATCAACTCCGTAAGCTCGAGGTTAGCGCCGGAGTTGATCGTGGAAGCCGTGTTCCTCGAATTGGTGGAAGGGCGGCTCATTCAAGACGGGATCGACCGTCTGCTTGCCGAAGGCGTGACGGAAGCGCTGGCGCTTCCGTTGTTCGTCTCTTCCGGCAGCACTCACGCGAACGAGATAGGCTGGGCGCTGGGCGCTTATCCGGAGCCGGGCACCGAGACCGAGCTGGAGCTCTTCGAGCTTGGCGGGCTGCGAATCGATTACGGGCATCCGATGGGCGAGGCTCCGGAGATCCAAAGCATCGTGCTGGACAGATTGAAGCGGCTTTCCGAGGAGCCCTCCGAGGAGAGTATTCTGCTCATCGGCCACGGCAGCGAAGAGGCCGGCTTCCGCGAGAGCTGGGAGCGGGAGCTGGGCGGGATCGCGGAACGGGCGGCGGCGCAAGGCGGCTACCGGTCCTGGGCGACGGCGCTGCTGCTGCCGAATCAGGTCGGGGAGCGAATCGCCGAGATCCGGCGCGATAGGCCCGATCATCGTATTTTGACGGTTGGGCTTTTTCTTAGCGAAGGTTATTTTACGCGGACGGTTATTCCCCGCCATCTGGAGAGTTCGGGCGGGCTTGAAGCATGCCGTTACGACGGCGCGGCTCTGATGCCGCATCCGGGCGTCGCCGCATGGGTCGAGCGGCAGGCGCGGGAGTGGCTGGAACGATTGGAACAAGTGAAACGGCGGTAAAGCGGTAAGGGCGGGCCTTGCCTGCCCGAGCCGGAATGGGCTTCCGTATACGGGGTTCAATCTGCCCGTCGGAACGGGCAACCAGGGATAGAGATAATGAGAGGGGATCCTGTTGGATATCATTCGGGCACGATTAATCTATAACCCGACCTCCGGTCGGGAAGAGGCCAAGCGTAAGCTGGGCTCGATTTTGCAGCGTTTGGAGAAGGGCGGCATAGAGACGTCCTGCCATGCGACGGAGGGGAAGGGAGACGCGATTCGGGCTGCCGTGGAGGCGGCGGAACGCGGCTTTGACATGGTCATTTCCGCAGGCGGCGACGGTACTTTGAACGAGGTCGTGAACGGCTTGTCCGTATGTGATGTGAGACCCTCGCTGGGCATTCTTCCGCTCGGAACGACGAACGATTTCGCGCGGGCGCACGGCATTCCGCGGAAATGGGAGGACGCGTGCGATCTGATCACGCGCCGGTATACGAAGCCGGTCGACGTCGGTCAGGCGAACGACCGGTACTTCATCAACATCGCCGGCGGCGGTTCGCTGACCGAGCTGACCTACGAAGTTCCGAGCAGGCTGAAGACGATGGTCGGTCAGCTTGCCTATTATATGAAGGGATTGGAGAAGATTACGCGTCTCCATCCTACCCGCATGCAAATTAAAGCCGAAGGGGTCGGGGAGTTCGACGAGGAGTTCATGCTGTTCCTGATCGCCAACAGCAACTCCGTGGCGGGCTTCGACCGCCTGGCTCCGCATGCGAGCACTTGCGACGGCGTATTCGACGTGCTCGCTCTGCGCAAGTGCAATCTGGCGGAGTTCATTCGTCTTGCGACGATCGTGCTTCGCGGGGAAGAAATTCTGGACGATCCGCACATCATCCATTTCCAGACGAACCGGGTCGAAGTGGAATCGGGCGATCGCGTACAGCTGAACGTGGACGGCGAGTTCGGGGGCACGCTCCCTTGCTCGTTTAATCTGCTGCCTGCGCACATCAACGTGATCATGGACGAGCACGGAGAGTCGACCTACAGCAAGCATGGCGCGGGACGGGCGTTGCAGCTATGAGGAGCGGCGGTAAGGGAAGCGGAAATGAGATGAAGTCGGGTCGCGGCGGTAGAAGTAGCGGGACCAGAGGGAGCGGGGCGCGTACTCCACCTTCGACGCTGGCCGGTGTTCCGGTTCAGGTTGGGCAGCGGATCGAGAGCGATATCGTCGGTCTGACGCATGACGGAGAAGGGGTTGGCCGAGTAGAGGGCTATACCCTTTTTGTTCGTGGTGCACTGCCCGGAGAGCGGGTGCGAGCAGAAGTACTGAGCATCGGCAAATCGTTCGGCCGCGCTCAGATGACGGAGATTGTGGATCGAGGCACGGGAGGACGCGTTGAACCGCCTTGTCCCATCCACGACACATGCGGCGGCTGCCAGCTTCAGCATCTGGACTACCAGGAGCAGCTCAAGTGGAAGCGACAGCATGTTGTCGATAATCTGCAGCGGATCGGGAAGCTTCAAGTGGCTGGGGATCAATCAGGAATAGATGAAGAGTCTATAAGCGATTGTTCAGCCGTTATCGTGCATCCGACGATCGGAATGGACGAGCCTTGGCGCTATCGGAATAAAGCTCAGGTTCCGATCGGTCATGGCGAAGGCGGACTGATCGGAGGCTTCTACGAGATGGGCAGCCACGACATCGTCGAGATGGATTCGTGCCTCATCCAACAGGAAGAGAACGAAGAAACAGTACGGGCTGTTAAGGAAACTGCGCGAATGCTGGGAATATCCCCGTACAACCGGGCGACAGGCCGCGGTCTGCTGCGGCATGTCGTTGTGCGCCATGCACGGACGACAGGGCAGCGAATGGTCGTTCTTGTCACGAACGGGCGCGATATCCCTCACGCTCAGGAGCTGGTCGAGTTAATCCGAGAGCGGGTTCCCGGTATCGCAAGCATCTATCAGAACATCCAGACGGCCGAGACCCCCGTCGTCTTCGGAGACGAAACCCGCACCATGTGGGGCGAAGACGTCATCTACGACGAAATTGACGGCATCCAATTCGCCATCTCGCCTCGTTCGTTCTTCCAGGTCAATCCCGAACAGACCGTTCGTCTATACGGTAAAGCGGTGGAATACGCCGGACTAACCGGAAAGGAAACCGTCATCGACGCTTATTGCGGCATCGGCACGATCTCTTTATTCCTTGCAAGAAATGCCGATCGCGTATTCGGCGTGGAGATCGTTCCGGAAGCAATCGAAGATGCTCGCAGGAACGCCACGATCAACGGAATGAACAACGTGGAATTCGAGGTTGGCGCATCGGAGATCGTCATGCCCCGCTGGCAAGCGAAAGGGATTACGCCGGACGTCATCGTCGTCGATCCTCCTCGCAAAGGGTGCGACCCGGCTTTGATTGCAACCATGCTGGAATTAAAACCGACTCGCATCGTCTATGTTTCATGTAACCCTTCGACTTTGGCTCGGGATTTGAGGTTGCTTGAAGATGGGGGTTATAGGACGGTGGAGGT
The DNA here is from genome assembly GCA_023418755.1 of Bacillota bacterium. Lineage (GTDB taxonomy): Bacteria > Bacillota > Bacilli > Paenibacillales > Paenibacillaceae > Cohnella. Next base: position 20,146 of record JAEZZE010000124.1, read on the forward strand.
TCAGCCGGTGGATATGTTTCCGCATACCGTTCACGTAGAATCGGTGGCTTTATTGGTGAAGAATGGTACAGCATAATATAATCCTTATATTTACTGGATTTTTCGATATGGTACAGATTCAAAAAGTTAATAGTACAGAGGACGGAAATTAGACTTGATGTAAAATTGATGTAAAAATCGATCAGAAGTTAGCCCAAATGAACCGAAGACGCCAGGAAATACCTAGGCGTCTTCATTATTGTCCTTGTGCAGCTTTAGATGTAAAGAATGATTCGAATTTATCAGCAGCGGCTTGATCTGCAGTTCGAAGAGCATGGCCGTAAATATTCATTGTTGTAGTAATGCTTCCGTGTCCTAACCGTTCTGAAATGATTTTGGCATGAACACCTTGGTTAATCAGAATTGTAGCCGAGGTATGCCGAAGATCATGGAATCGAATGTATCGAAACCCGTTTTTCTTAACGAACTGTCGAAACCAAAGATAGGGCCGTTCATGATGGAAAGGTTGTCCATCTGAATGTGAAAACATAAAAAACCAATTGCCGCCGCGCCATGCATCCCCGATGTCATTTCGTTCTTGCATTCTGTAGTCGTAATATTCTTTTAGCTCTTTAAGCATTGAGCTTGGTAATGCAACTTTACGAATGGATTTCTTTGTCTTAGGCTGTTTCACGATAATTTCACCTTTCAGAGCATGGATCATGCTCTCTGAAACATCTAACACGCCCGTGTTAAAATCAAGATGCTTCCATTCAAGTCCAAGCAACTCACTCCGTCGTAACCCAGTTGTAAGAGCTAAAGTAATCATTATCCTCCAGTGATAAGGTTCACGTTGCAGTGCTCGAAGCATCTGTTCTACTTCAGCTTCGTCGTAAGGGATGAGCTCCTTTGAAAGGACTTTTGGTTTTTGCACGTCATCTACTGGATTTCGCTTAATTATTCTCCATTCAACAGCACGTTTGAGTATGTTTTTTAAGATGCGGTGCTGAATTTCGATTGTTCCAGAGGCTAACCCTCCGCTTTTTTTATCTCCGCGGCTGCCTTCCTTTTCAAGTTGATCAAGAAAATTCACGATATGAAGCGGTTTGATTTCATCTAGTCTTAGATGTTGAAAGTACGGAAGAATTCAGGTCTTTAGATTCGAGTCGTAAGTATACAGTGTCTTGTATCCCAAATGTTTTACGGCATATTTATTGTGCCATTCCTCAACAAACGCCCCAAACGTCATCTTTTGCGGGGCGATATACTCTCCTGCTTCAACTTCTTGCCGGAATTTCGCATATTCACTTTCAGCTTCTCGTTTTGTCCGACAATGTATGGTCTTGGTATGTCTAATATATTTTCCATTGGCGTTTTTGCCCATGCTTACTGTCAAGAACCAAGAATTTTCGCTTCGCTTCTGAATATTGGCCATTTTGAATATTTCAGTGCGGCGGAGCCGCTGAGTTAATGAGTGAGAGCCACGATGTTAATGAAATAGAGCCACCGTGTTAATGGGCAGAGCCACCTCGGGTGAGGCGGCTCCTTCGTGCATTTTACAACGAAATACCTTTTCGCTTGCGCATAGAATCCTCACCGTCGATCAGCATGTGGTACGAATTATGAACGATGCGATCGAGGATGGCGTCAGCCATCGTCTGCTCGCTGATCTTCTCGTGCCAGCCTTCCGGCGCAAATTGCGAGATAAAAATCGTGGAGACGTTCTGATGCCGCGCCTCGATGATCTCAAGCAAATCACGGGATTCGGTTGCCGTGAGTGAAACGAGCAACCACTCATCAAGGATGAGCAGGCTGATCTTTTGGTATTGGGCGATCACTTTCTTGTACGTGCCCTCGCCGCGAGCGACAGCCAAATCGGTCAATAGTTCCGGCAGCCGAACGTATTTGGTGGCCAGAAACTGCCGACACGCGGACATGCCCAGTGCACAGCCGATGTAGGTTTTCCCGGCGCCGGAAGCGCCCATCAGGATGACGTTGTGCTTCTCTTGAACAAAGTTGCCGGTGGACAGCCGTAGGATTTGAGCTTGATCCAGACGCCGATCGGCGTGGTACTCGATATCTTCGACGCAAGCATGGGGATAGCGCAGCGTTGCCTTTTTGATGAGCTTGTCCAGATGATTGTTTTTCCGCCTGATCCACTCCGCATCGACAAGAAGGCCGAGGCGTTCCTCAAAAGATAGTGTGTTAAAAGACGGCTGTTGCAATTGTTCCCGGAACTGCTCGGCCATAACGCTAAGCTTCATGCTGATGAGCTTGCTCACTGTCGTTTCGTTCACCATGATTATTTTTTCCTCCCGTAATAGCTTGCTCCACGCGTAAAGCCGTGCGGGTTTGCGGGACGCGTAGTCGCGTCTGCCTCAATTGTTGCGGCTTGTTCCTTCACTGCACGGTCCTGACCGGACTTCAGAATGGTGCTGACGTGTTTAAATCCAGGATTGGGGGTGTAGCCGAGTGCTTTGGCACAGGCCGCTTCAACGCGAACGAGCGAATACCGGTCTGCGAGCTTCAACACGCCCATACAGGCTTTGTAGCCTTGTTGTTCGACCCGATGTCCGGTCAAAATGGCACGAATGACGACAGCGGTGCTGGGGCCAACCTGTTCCGCCCAAGCAATGAAGCGCTCGGCGTTCCATTGCGCATACTGCTTATGTTTGTCGGGCATATGATCGGCCAGCGTATGATATTGCCCTGGTCGACCATAGAGCCGCGGATGCGAACAGATCCGATGGTGGTTGTAAAACACTTCGATAACGCCGCGCGTGATGCGAACTTCCACTTTGTGCTTGATGTATTCGTACGGCACGCTGTAGTGCATCTTGTCTACGGCTATGTGATAATTGAACTGTACGGTGGCCACTTTCCAGGTGGCGCTTTCGTACGCGCAAGAGGGCAGAGGCAAGAGCGTGTGTTTTTCCTCGTCCAGGAACGCGCTCAGCCGGCTGCCCGGTCTTTTCTGAAACGGTCGTTTATTGAACGCCGTCAGCTTCTCAAAAATGGCCGTGTTCAATTCCGCCACCGTAAAGAACGTATGCTGGCGCAAAGCAGCCAGAATCCAGGTGGAGACGACCCCGACGGTTCCTTCGACGCTGGCTTTGTCTTTGGGTTTGCGGACACGGGCTGGTATGACGGCCGTACCGTAGTGCTCCGCCATTTCATGATACGTCTTGTTAATAACGGGAGAATACCAGGAGGATTTTTCAACGCCGGTTTTGAGGTTGTCCGGCACGAGGATTTTCGTCACGCCACCGAAGTGGGCAAATGCATGGATATGGGCGGTCGTCCAGCTTTCCTGACTCTGGGACAGGAAGCCCTCCACATAGGCATACTGGCTGCTGGAGAGCGCGGCGACGAAGATATACACTGGCAACATCTCACCCGTTTCGGCATCTACGATTGTCGCCGTTTGCCCGGCCCAATCTACCTCCATCTGCTCACCGGGCTTTCGCTGGATATGCATCGTTGCTTTTGTAGTGGCAGCGTACTTCTGATAGTAATTGCAGAACTGGGTGTACTTTAAAGGGAGCTCACGGTTAAGTCGGCAGGTCTCGCAATATTCATGCCAAAGCAGGCTGAGCGTAACGCCGCTCTTCGCCAATTCCCGATGGAGATATTCGCAATCCGGGATCTTACGCGAAGAGACTTGCGCTTTCTCGGGGAACAACAGGTACTGCAGATCGTCGTCCGCCACATCTTCCGGCAGCGGCCATGCCAACTATCCATTTTACCGGAGAAGGTCGGAGGTGGCTCTCATGATTAACATCGTGGCTCTATTTCGTTAACAGGGTGGCTCTCACTCATTAACTCAATGGCTCTCTGGCACCGAAATACTCACATTTTAATAAATCACCTCAATAATCAGGAATTTTAGTTTGGTAATACTTGGTATTGTCCATTAATGAAAAAATGAGACCTTAGAGAAGTCTCATTCGACTTTATACACTTAACATGAACGTCATCATTAGGTGAATGTGTATGTCCGAGAGGGGAATGTACTTCAAAAAAAGGAACGTCAGCTACGGCAGAAATTAGATTATGGGGGGGGGTCTTGTTTAACCGAAGGACCTGTAATTCCGTCTAAGGAGCCATCATCCGTCTAACTTCGCGGCGGAAGGAAGACCAGGATACTATTCGATCCCTTTGAAGTACTATGCGCACACATATGCAAGTGCTTCTTGGCCAGTTATAGAGTTGAATCAATCTATATTCTTGCCAAACAATACAGGAACAAAAGTTTGGGCTAATGTAGTATGGGAGGACATATGGAACAGGATCAGAACGTAGAAAAAATGATTGTGGGTTTTAAGGAAAAGTGGAGAACGGGTTATGAATACAACAGTAATCATCTTGTATTATTCCGCGGGGCAAAAGTTCCAGCAGAGATTCAAACTGAACTGTATATGTGCTTGTTTTATATGGGTTATCTGTATAAACTTGCGGATCGTTTGGACCAGAACGTACTTAACCTGGATGAAACCTTGATGAGACAAGTCAATAACTATCAGAACAAGGGCGGATTATGCATTTACTTATCTGTTGTGCTGTATTGGATACTCCGCAAACATACCAACATCAATAAGAAATTGTTACATTATTGTCAAGGTCTTTACCGAATAACCTTTGAGGAACTCGACGATATATTACTGCATGGGCCTGGAAGAGACGGCCTTCATGCTTGGTTAGAGATCAACAAATCCATAGTAGATATCAGCATTAAACAAATCGAAGCGTTCTATGATTTCAAGGGGGCACCTATCATTTTAGGTGAAGTGCCGGCAGATCTTGAACTCATAGGATTTCGTGAAACCCATGAATGCGTTAAAGCCTACGCCAAGCAGTTGGCCAATGAAGTTGGATTAAATCGAAAGGAATGGATTAAACAGCATTACAAAAATGCGGTACGTGTGTTTATCGAACACCAGAAGAAAGGCCGAAATAACCAAGCCCCACAACGCGTAAAAGGAACAGAACAGGCTGGTAATTAGACAAAGTTCAAAGATGGAAAGCCTACAAAAGATAAATAGGAGCTTTTAGTCTTTAGCGCAAGTCGGTGATGAAATAAAGTAGATTGAAAAAGAAAGTATTAAACTTTGTAGACTGATGGCCGAGAATAGCGCAGCTCACAGTTCTCGCGCTCCGGGCTCTTCCGGGGTTGGAACTCGTTTCGATCGGCGTGCCGGCTTGAGCAGTCCGTTTCCGAGATAGGTGTAGACAAAGTCATTATCCAACATACCTGAGGCCAATTTTCTGCTTTTCTATATTCTATTATCTGGAGTATGATAGGTAAAAAGGTTGATATTGTATAAATCCGCCAACCAACTATCGGGGGTAATGCGTTGGATATAGTAGTGTCTAAGAG
>JAEZZE010000151.1 GCA_023418755.1 Bacillota bacterium
CGATCGATTTGCTAAAGGAAGAGAACAAATAGCCGAGCGCGTTAAAGGCAAGAGCCCCGATTAGGAAACCGACGACCAACGTCGGGAAGTCCAAATGCAGCTTGGCGCCGAACCCGAGCACCCCGATCAGGGACAGAATAATGATTTGCACTACGCCCAGTATGAAACGCACCATCATGCCGCCTACTCCGAACAGCCCCATTTTCACGGGAGTAAGTCTCAGTCTCTTCAGCAAGCCTTTCCGTCTCAACTCTACCATGTCAACCATGCCGAACAGTCCGCCCTGCGCCACCGCGAGCGCGATCATGCCCGTTAAAAGGAAGTCTACGTAGCTCAGGTCTTCGCTGCCGCTAGAAACGGCCGTCGTTGTCACGGAGAACGTGGGCGTTACGCCCGCTACCTGATAATTCGTCTGTTGGACGAACTTGTCCAAGATCCCCGCGATCGCTTGCGTCGTGGCGCTCCTCTCGTTTTCCTTGTTCACGATGACCTCAAGCGTAGTCGTACTCTCTCCGGGAAGAACGATGACCGCGTCCACGTCTTTGTCCTTCACCCACTCATCCGCTTCTTCCGCCGTAACCGGCTGCTCCGATTTCCACTCCAGTACCGGCACTTGGCGCAAGTAACCTTCCAGCATATCCGATGCTTCGCTAACGCTCGGCTTTACGACCGCGATTTTCGCTTTGAAGTCGCTTCCGCCGCCTCCGCCGAAAATCACCATGAAAATAACCATCAAAATAATCGGGAAAAAGAGATTCCAAAACCAAACCTGCTTTTCCCGGAACATCATTTTCAACTGCGCGCCGAACAATTTGCCGAGCTGTTTCCCGTTGCTCACCTTAGTCCCTCCACTCTTTGCCCGTAAAGGCGATGAATACGTCTTCGAGACTCATCTCGCGAATGGAGACTTGTTCTACCCGATACCCTTTTTCCTTCGTGAATCCGAAGACTCCGTACAAGGTTTCCTCCGGCCGTACCGACCAAAGCTTCAGCGAAGAGCCGTCCAACTCCGTGCGAACGACCGTACTGTCTCCCTTGGCAACTTGCTCCGTCTCGACCGCGGCCGCCTCTCCGTCCTGGAAGTACAACCGGACCTCCCGATCCTTCGTCAAGCTATCGATCAGATTGGCCGGCGTATCCAGCGTGACGACTTTGCCCTGGTCAACGATGCAGACCCGATCGCTCAGCTTCTCCGCTTCTTCCATGTAGTGGGTCGTCAATATCGTCGTTTTGCCTAATTCCTTCAGCTTCAGTACGATGTCCCAGATATTACGGCGCGCTTGCGGGTCTAATCCAGTCGTCGGCTCGTCGAGAAAAATGATTTGGGGATCGCTGATCATCGCCAATCCGATCGCGAGACGCTGCCGCTGCCCGCCGGACAGCGACTTGACGTTTTTGCGGCGATGATCGGTCAGGTTGATCATTTCCAGTACTTCGGACGTCTGCTTCGAATGCGGATAAAACGAGGCGAACAGGTCAAGATTTTCTTCCACGGTAAGCAGATCGAACAACGCGCTCGACTGCGGCTGTACGCCGATGATCACCTTGATCCTGTCGGCATCCTTCTCCCACGTCAATCCATCGATCGAGATCGTTCCCGCATCGGGCGACTGCATGCCCTCGATCATTTCCAACGTCGTCGTCTTGCCTGCCCCGTTAGGACCGATGATCGTGAACACTTCCCCGTTCTCGACGGAGAAGCTGATTTCCTCCACGGCCTGCACGGCGCCGAACGCTTTGCGCAAACCCTTTACTTCCAAAATAGCCACAAGTACACGCTCCTTTTTTTGCCAAACCTCTTAAGATAAAACTATTGTAACGGAAGAGACGGAACCGTTCGACGGTCCCTGGCACGCTTTCGGCATCGGTCTCCAGACCGAGTAAACGACAAAGGGCGGCCCCCCGATTCGAGGGCCGCCTCTTAATGAATCTTTCCGTTTATATGCCGAATGATTGTGGATTTTCGCGCCAGGACCGAAGCAAGCTCACGTCCGATTCGCTGATCGCGCCGCGCCGAAGGGCTTCGTCCACGAGCGCCGAATAGTTCGATAGCGTCCTCAGTTCGACGCCTTCTTCGCTGAAGGACTGTTCCGGCAGCGCGAACTGGTAAGTGAAGATCGCGAGCACTCCCTTCACGTCGCCTCCCGCTTCCTTAACGGCCTGCGCCGCCTTAAGCGAGCTGCCGCCGGTAGAAATCAGGTCCTCGATAACGACGACCTTTTGTCCGCTTTTGATCAACCCTTCGATCTGGTTTTGCTTGCCATGGCCTTTCGCCTTGTCTCGGACGTATGCCATCGGCAGGTTCAGCTTCTGCGCAACCCATGCGGCGTGGGGAATGCCCGCCGTCGCCGTGCCGGCGACGACCTCCGCGTCCGGGTAATGCGTACGGATTAGCGTCGCGAAACCCTCGGCGATCGCATCGCGAATGTCGGGATAGCTCATCGTGAGCCGATTGTCGCAATAGATCGGAGATTTGATCCCCGAAGTCCACGTAAACGGTTCGTTAGGACGCAGGGCTACGGCCCCGATGTCCAACAGACGGCCGGCAATGACGGCCGGCAACTGCTCTACGGAATGTTGGCTCATGATTCTGTCATCTCCTTCAAAATGTGTTCAAGCGCGTCTTGCGGCGAGCTGGCCGCCGTAATCGGACGCCCGATGACGAGGTAATCGGTACCGCCTTCCACAGCATCGCGCGGCGTCGTAATCCGAATCTGGTCGCCGACGTCAGCGCCTCGCGGACGAATTCCCGGCGTTACGGTAATAAAGCCGTTTCCGCAAGCCGCCTTGATCGCCGGAACCTCCAGAGGAGAGGCGACAACGCCCTGCAATCCGGCCGATTGGGCCAGCTTGGCGTAATGGACGACGGCATCCTCCAGCTTGCCCGCAATGCCGATCTCGGCGTTAAGTACGTCCTGGCTCGTGCTCGTCAACTGCGTAACCGCGATGATAAACGGAGCCTGCTCGGCATCGCCCGCCTCCATAGCATCCCGAACGCCTTCGGCGGCGGCCGCCATCATCGCCGATCCTCCGGCGGCGTGGACGTTAAACAGATCCACGCCGAGCCGAGTGATGCTCCTTGCCCCTCCGCGTACGGTGTTGGGGATGTCATGCATTTTCAAATCGAGGAAGATGCGGAAGCCTTTGCTTTTCAATTCGCGGACGATCGAAGGCCCTGCCGTATAGAACAGCTCCATGCCCACCTTCATCCAACAGCCGGAGCCCTGCAGCCGATCGGCCAGCTCCGCGGCGGCTTTCGCGTCGGGTTTGTCGAGCGCGACCATGACTTTGCCTGCCGCCTCCTTGCGGGATAGCAACGACACTGTTATTCCTCCCTCTGAGCGAAACATTCATATAGAAGCCCGATCCCCATGTAGCTCGGGGACCGGGCGGCTTGCTGCTATTAAGCTTGGAACGCCGGCATCGGCTCGCTGGAGAAGCGAAGAGCCTCCAGCATGTTGAGCAGCGCGCGCACCGTGTCCAGGGACGTTAGACAGACGACGCCGTTCTCAACCGCCTCGCGGCGGATACGGAACCCGTCGCGCTCGGGCGTCTTGCCTTTCGTCAGCGTATTGACGACGAATTGCGCTTCGCCTGTACGGATCAGATCGAGAATGTTCGGCGATCCGTCGGACAGCTTGTTGACGCGGCGAACTTTAAGCCCCGCGGCTTCCAAGGCATCGGCGGTTCCGCCCGTAGCGAGCAGCTTATAGCCCAGGTTGTAGAAGCCTTTCAGAATCTGGATGGCTTCTTCTTTGTCCTTGTCGGCGACCGTCGCGATGATCGCGCCGGAGTTCGGGATTTTCATGCCCGATCCGACCAGGCCTTTGAACAACGCTTTCGCGTAGAAGCGGTCGCGGCCCATCACTTCGCCGGTCGACTTCATCTCCGGCGTCAGCGTCGGGTCGACGCGGCGTAGCTTCGCGAAGCTGAACACCGGAACTTTGACCGAGACGAATTCGTCTTCCGGCCACAGCCCTTCCCGATAGCCGAGCTCCGCCAGTTTTTTGCCGAGAATCGCCTGAGTGGCCAGGTTAGCCATCGGAATTTTCGTTACCTTGCTCAGGAACGGCACGGTACGGGACGAACGCGGGTTCACCTCGATCACGTACACTTTGTCCTGCCAGACGACGAACTGGATGTTAACCAGCCCGACCGTCTTCAGTTCTTTGGCGATCTTGATCGTAATGTCGACCGCTTGCTGCTTGATCTCTTCGGACAGAGACTGCGGAGGATACACGGCGATCGAGTCCCCGGAGTGTACTCCGGCGCGCTCGACGTGTTCCATAATGCCCGGGATGAGCACCGTCTCGCCGTCGCAGATCGCGTCGATCTCGATCTCTTTGCCGAGCATGTAACGGTCGATCAAAACCGGGTGCTCCGGATTGATCTTAACGGCCACTTCCATGTAAGACAGCAGTTCCTCGTCGGAGTAGACGATTTCCATCGCACGGCCGCCGAGCACGTAAGACGGACGCACGAGCACCGGATAGCCGAGCTCTTGCGCGGCGCCTACCGCCTCGTCGACCGACGTAACCGTCGTGCCCTTCGGCTGCGGAACGCTGAGTTTGCTCAGCAGCGCCTCGAACCGCTTGCGGTCCTCCGCTTCGTCGATGCTGTCCAGCGACGTGCCGAGAATGCGCACTCCGGCTTTGGAGAGCGGCGCGGCCAGGTTTATTGCCGTCTGTCCGCCGAATTGCACGATAACCCCGATCGGCTTCTCCTGCTCGATGACGTTCATGACGTCTTCGAAAAAGAGCGGCTCGAAGTAGAGGCGGTCCGACGTGCTAAAGTCGGTGGACACCGTCTCCGGGTTGTTGTTGATGATGACCGCTTCGTATCCCGCGTTGCGGATCGCCCATACGGCGTGAACGGTCGAATAGTCGAATTCGATGCCTTGTCCGATGCGGATCGGACCGGAGCCGAGCACGATAATCTTTTCTTTCTCGCTCGGCAGAACCTCGTTCTCCGTCTCGTAGGTCGAGTAGTAATACGGAGTCGTCGCTTCGAATTCCGCGGCGCACGTATCGACCATCTTGTAGACCGGCGCGAGGTTTTGCTCCAGACGGTAAGCTCGGACGTCCGCTTCGTTCGTATAGAGGCCGGACGGGTGGCCTTCGCCTCTCAACTCCGCGATGGCTCGGTCCGTCAAACCGTTTCTCTTTGCCTTATAGAGCAGCTCTGGCGTAAGCGCGGGGTCTCTGCGAATCTCGTCTTCAAGCTGGACGATCCGCTCGATCTTGTCGAGGAACCACCAATCGATGTTCGACAGATCCTGAATGCGCTGCAACGGCCAGCCGCGACGGAACGCTTCGGCGATGAGGAACAGCCGCTCGTCGTCCGCTTTGATCAGCCGATTCTCCAACACTTCGTCCGACAGCTCGTCGGCGCCCTTCAAGTCGATGCGATGTACGCCGATCTCGAGCGAGCGGACCGCTTTGTGAATCGATTCCTCGAACGTGCGGCCGATGGCCATTACCTCGCCGGTCGCCTTCATCTGCGTGCCCAGCTTGCGATTAGCGGAGGTAAATTTATCGAACGGCCAGCGCGGAATTTTCGATACGATGTAATCCAGGGTCGGCTCGAAACACGCGTACGTCTGGCCCGTAACCGGGTTGACGATCTCGTCGAGCGTATAGCCGATCGCGATTTTCGCCGCCATCTTGGCGATCGGATAGCCGGTCGCTTTGGAAGCGAGCGCCGAAGAGCGGCTGACGCGCGGGTTAACCTCGATAACGTAGTATTGGTAGCTCTGCGGATCGAGCGCGAACTGCACGTTGCAGCCGCCTTCGATGTTCAGCGCGCGAATGATCTTCAGCGAAGCCGAGCGAAGCATTTGGTATTCGCGATCGGACAGCGTCTGGCTTGGCGCGACGACGATGCTGTCGCCGGTATGGACGCCGACGGGATCGAAGTTTTCCATGTTGCAGACGACGATGCAGTTGTCGTTGGAGTCGCGCATGACTTCGTACTCGATTTCCTTCATGCCCGCGATCGATTTCTCGATCAGGCATTGGCCGATTGGGCTGTAGCGGATGCCGTTGGCCACGATTTCCCGTAGTTCTTCCTCGTTCGGCGCGATGCCGCCGCCCGTACCGCCGAGCGTATAAGCCGGACGAACGATAACCGGGTAACCGAGACCGTTCGCGAATTCCACCGCGTCCTCGACCGTCGTAACGATCGTGCTCTCCGGCACCGGCTGTTCCAGCTCGCGCATCAATTCGCGGAAGAGGTCGCGGTCTTCGGCGCGCTCGATCGCGTCAAGCTGCGTCCCGAGCAGCTTGACGTTCTCCTGCTTCAGCACGCCGGCGCGAGCCAGCTCGACGGCCATGTTCAGGCCGGTCTGTCCGCCCAGCGTCGGCAGCAAGCCGTCCGGACGCTCCTGACGAATAATCTGCGAGACGAATTCCAAGTTGATCGGCTCGATATAGACCTTGTCGGCGATGTTCGTATCGGTCATGATCGTCGCCGGGTTGCTGTTGATCAGAACGACTTCGATGCCCTCTTCCTTCAGCGCTTGGCATGCCTGCGTGCCGGCATAGTCGAATTCCGCTGCTTGTCCGATGACGATCGGGCCGGAGCCGATCACGAGAATTTTTTTGAGTTCATTATTTTTGGGCATACAGCAACTCTCCTCTCAGCGTCTCCGACAATTGCGCTTGGCGCGGACGTTCCGGGTTGGCTTGCTTGTTGTCGCGGATCATTTGCAGGAAACGGTCGAACAAGTAGCTGCTGTCGTAAGGGCCCGGAGCGGCCTCCGGATGGTATTGAACCGTGAAGGCGGGGTAACGTTTATGCTTCAATCCCTCGATCGTCTTGTCGTTGTTGTTGATATGCGTCACTTCCAGCTCCGTCCCGGCGATCGATTCCTCGACGACGGTGTATCCGTGGTTCTGGGAAGTAATATAGCAGCGGCCGGATTCCAGCTCCTTCACCGGGTGGTTGCCGCCGCGGTGGCCGAACTTCAGCTTGCCCGTATCCGCTCCGCAAGCGAGCGCGAACAGCTGATGGCCGAGGCAGATGCCGAAGATCGGATATTCGCCGAGCAGTTGGCGAATCGTCTCGACGGCATGAGGCACGTCTTTCGGGTCTCCGCCGCCGTTGGACAGCTGAATGCCGTCGGGGTGCAGGCGGCGAATTTCGTCCGCCGTCGCGTCATGGGGAACGACGATGACGTCGCATCCGCGCTTCGTGAGCTCGCGCAAAATTCCGCTCTTCGCGCCGAAATCGATCAGCACGATGCGCTCTTTGTCGCCGGGGCTGGAAAAAACGTTATTGGTCGACGTGCGAGCCACCTGATCGCGGATGACCGGCGTAGAGCCCAAGCGCTCCATCAGCTCTTCGACGCGTTCGTTGCCCGTCGTAATGACGCCTTTCATCGTGCCGTGTACGCGGAGAATTCTCGTAAGCATGCGGGTATCGATGTCGCTAATGCCCGGAATGCCGTATTCCTTTAACAATTGGCCTACCGTATATTGCGCCCTCCAGTTGCTTGGCACGTCCTCGTGGCGGCGAACGACGAAGCCGTGCACGTAGGGGCGGATGCTTTCGAAATCGTCGCGGGTAATGCCGTAGTTGCCGATGAGCGGGTAGGTCATCGTAACGATTTGTCCGCAGAAGGAAGGATCGGACAGCACTTCCTGATAACCCGTAACCCCCGTGCTGAATACCACTTCGCCCACGGTGCCGGCTTCGGCGCCGAAACTCTGTCCCGTAAACAGCGTACCGTCTTCCAATAACAACCTAGCTTGCATTCCAATCACTCCTTAGCGGTTAATGCCGTTCTCTTCGGTCCAGACCACTTTGCCGCCGACCATCGTCATCGTCGGCCAGCCGTATAATTTCCAACCCGCGAACGGGGTGTTGCGGCCTTTCGTCAGGAACTTCGCGGGATCGACTTCCCGCTCGTTCTCCAGATCGATCAAAATCAGATCCGCGGGCGCCCCGGCGTCCATCGTTCCGTAAGGAAGGCGGAACACCCTTGCCGGATCGCTCGTCATCCTACGCAGCAGGAAGTCGAGACTCCAGCGTCCCGTGCGGACGAATTTCGTATAGAGCAGAGGGAACGCCGTCTCGAAACCGACGATGCCGAACGGCGCCCGATCCATGCCCCGCGCCTTCTCTTCCTCGCTGTGAGGGGCGTGGTCGGTCACGATGATGTCGATCGTCCCGTCCTCCAGCGCCTGAATGCAGGCCTCGACGTCGCGAGGCGTCCTAAGCGGCGGGTTCATTTTCCAATTGGCGTCCATATTGTCCGGAATATCCTCGTCCGAGAGCAGCAAATGGTGCGGACATACTTCTCCGGTGACGTTCACGCCGACCGACTTGCCGAGCCGAATCAAGCGAATCGATTGCTCGGTGCTGACGTGGCAGACGTGGTAGTGCACGCCGGTCGCCTCGGACAGAAGAATGTCCCGGCCGACATGGATGGCCTCCGATTCGTTCGGAATGCCCTTGAGCCCATGCTTGCGGGCGAACTCGCCCTCCGTGACCGCCGCGCCCTCCACGAGCGTATCGTCCTCGCAATGAGCGATAATCGGCATGTCGAGCGATTTGGCGAGCGCCATCGCGTTCTTCATCATCTGCGCGTTCTGCACGCCGACCCCGTCGTCCGTGAAGCCGATCGCTCCGGCCTCTTTCAGCGCCGGGAAATCCGTCAGCTCGCGGCCAAGCTCGTTTTTCGTGATCGCGGCGTAAGGCAGCACGCGCACGACGCCTTCCGTCTTCGCCTTGTCCAGCACTGATCCGATCGTCTCCGGCGTATCCATTACCGGACGCGTGTTCGGCATCGGCGCGATGACGGTGAAACCGCCTTTCGCCGCCGACTCCGTGCCGCTGGCGATCGTTTCTTTGTACTCGAAACCCGGCTCGCGCAAATGCACGTGCATATCGATCAACCCCGGCGAAATCAGCTTGCCCCCGGCATCGATCACTTCCGTTCCCGAAGCATCGGGCGCTTCCGCGCCGTCCCGCCATTCCGCGATCGTTCCTCCCTCTATGCGCACATGCGCGGTTTCGAGCTTGCCGGCCGCCTCGTTCCATCTGCTGGCGTTAATGATCCATGTCGTCATGTTCCCTGGCGCCTCCTCTGCCGTGTTGGTTAGTCCGGTTTAACCTCTGACTTCCGCTTCCCGCGGGTGCAGGATCGTCACGCAATCCGTCTCGTCCACCTCGCTGAGCGAGACGTCGATCTTCTCGTGCCGGGACGTCGGCACGTTTTTCCCTACGTAGTCCGGGCGAATCGGCAGCTCGCGGTGTCCTCTGTCCACGAGGACCGCAAGTTGAATCGATTTCGGCCTCCCGCAATCCATCAGCGCGTCCAGCGCGGCCCGTATCGTTCGTCCCGTGTAGAGCACGTCGTCTACCAGAATGATCCGCTTGTCGTTGACGTGCCGTTTAAGCTCTTCCCCCGGCCCTGCCGCGCTCGCTCTCGCCGCGGATGGACGATCGTCGCGGTAGCGGGTGATGTCCAGATCTCCGACCGGAACGGGTTGACCCTCGATCTCGAAAATTCGCTCCGCAATGCGCTGAGCCAGATAGACGCCCCGCGTTCGTATTCCGATCAATACGCAGCCTTGAATTCCTTTATTTTTCTCGACCATCTCGTGAGCAATCCGGGTAAGCGCCCGCCGGATGGCGGATTCATCCATGATGACTCGCGTGTCCGACAAATCGTTCCCTCCTTCATGCGAGATTTGCACAAAAAACCCTCCTTGCGCGTTCGCAAGGAGGGTGTAGTCCGACGAGCATATCGACAGGCAGGCGTTGCCGATACATGTCCCCTCTTCGAGGCAAGCCGAAGATGAGCATGCACGTTCGCACAACCCGGATATTGTCAACTCTGCGCCACCTTGCCAGTCTCTCTGGACTGAATTAAAGGTACCCGTTTCATTAAAAATGATTATCCCACGTTCGACAGGATGTGTCAAGGAAATCCGATCATTAAAATTCGAATCGGACATCGGTCAGGCGGCGCTTGATCTCGTTAATGACGCGGGCTTCTTCCGCTTCTCCCGGCGCGACGAAAGTGACGGAGAAACGGACGAACCTGCCGGCGTCGTCCCATGGCACGGTAGAGATCAGTTTCTCGCGGATCAGATATTGCGAGAAATCTTCCGCGGACTCGAACCGCTGTCCGCCGACGATGCCTTTGGGCGCTTCGACGTACAAGAAGAAGGAGCCTTTCGGCTTCCCGGCGCGGAAACCGATTTCGTTCAGCGCCGCGACGAGCAGGTCGAGGCGGCGGGAATATTTGGCCGAGATCGCCTCGGTAATTTGCGGATTCGCCAAACCATAAGCGGCCGCCTTCTGAATCGCGATGAACTGTCCGGAATCGTTGTTGTCCTTTACGTCTCCGAACGCTTTGACGATCAGCGGATTTCCGGCGACGAAGCCGATCCTCCAGCCGGTCATGTTGTAGGACTTGGACAAGGAGTGCAGCTCCACGCCGACGTCCTTCGCGCCCGGTACGGACAGGAAACTAAGCGGTTCGGCCCCGTCGTAAGTCAAAGCGGCATACGGAGCGTCGTGAACGACGATTACGCCGTACTTCTTCGCCCATGCGACGACCTTCACGAAAAACTCGACCGTAGCCGCGGCGCCCGTAGGATTATTCGGATAGTTCAAGTACAGCAGCTTCGCGCGTTTGGCGATGTCTTCCGGGATCTCGTCCAAATCCGGCAGGAAGTCGTTTTCCTTTGTTAGCCGGACATTGTATACTTCTCCGCCGAGATATTTCGTATGCGTACCCATAACCGGATATCCCGGAACGGTCATGATCGTCACGTCGCCCGGGTTGATAAATACCGTCGGCAGCATGGCGAGCGCCGGTTTGGCTCCGATCGTGTGCAGCAGCTCCGTCTCCGGATCGATGCCGTCCACGGAGAACGCTTCCTTCAAGTATTTCGCCGCAGCCTGTTTGAATTCGGCGATGCCGTTGTCCGCGTACCCGCGGTTTTCCGGCCTGGCCGCCTCTTCCGCCAGCTTGGCGACGATGCCCGCATCCGCCATTTCGTCCGGTTCGCCGACGCCCATGTCGATCAGCTCGACGCCGGGATGGGCTTTCTTGGCAGCAGCTTTCGCCCGCTTGATTTTCTCGAATTTATAAATATTCGTATCTTTGCCGTAGTCGGAGCCGCCGATTCGGTCCGCGAACTGATCTTGGATAAAAGTCGATTGGTATTGTTCCGCGCTCATTCTAGACACTCCCTGCATCGTTCGTTAGCATCATTACTTTAACACTATGAACGATACGGGGAAAGGCCGCCATGGATTTTTGCGCCGATCATTTGCAGTTATCGCAGCCGTTGCCCAAAGGGTCTAATTCGGGTATGTTATCTTGTTCTTAATATGCCCAAGGCATGTTCCATATCTTCCGGGATCGGAGCGGAAAATTCCAAGTATTCTCCCGTTCTTGGATGTTGAAAGCCCAACACTTCCGCATGCAGCGCCTGGCCCGACATGCCTAGCGTTCGGCCGCCTTTGCCTCCGTATACCGGATCGCCGACGAGCGGATAGCCGATATATTTCATATGAACCCGAATCTGATGCGTCCGGCCCGTTTCCAGCTTCAGATCAAGCAGCGTATATTCGTCAAAGCGTTCGCTTACGGCAAAATGGGTTACGGCGTGCTTGCTGTTCTTGTCCGTGACGACGTACAGCTTGCGATCGTGGTTGGCCCGGCCGATCGGCGCGTTTACCGTTCCTTTGTCGTGCTGCATGACTCCGTGCACCAGCGCTCGATATTTGCGCGTCACGCTGTGCTCCTTTAACTGCTCGGCAAGAGACGCATGAGACAGGTCGTTCTTCGCCACCATAAGAAGACCCGACGTATCCTTATCGATCCGGTGTACGATGCCGGGCCTCATGACTCCGTTAATGCCGGACAAATCCTTGCAATGATACAGCAGCGCATTCACGACCGTACCGTTCGGATGTCCGGCGGCGGGATGAACGACCATTCCCCGCGGCTTGTTAATGACGATGACATCGCTGTCCTCGTACGCGATTTCCAGCGGTATATTTTCGGGATAGGCCTCGACCGGCTCAGGTTCGGGAAGCGTGATACGAATGACGTCTCCCACGGCCAGCTTGGCGTTGGCTTTCACCTCCGCCCCGTTCACGGTTGCCGCGCCCGAGCGGATCCATTCTTGAATTTGCGATCGGGAAAACGACTGCTCCTGCTCCGCAAGCGTTTGGGCGATATGCTTGTCCGCGCGTTCGCCCTCTTGCCCGTCCTTGACCGTCCAATCGAAATCGCCTTCAGACGGACTGTTGTCCAGGGGATTGATCTTGGGATTGCTCTCCATTGCCATTCGTTTTATTCTCCTGTTTCATAGTCAGCAGCGCATCCAAAATAACCAGACCGACGCCTATGCATATTCCGGTATCGGCAAAATTAAAAATCGGAAACGTATACGACCCGAAATTAAACTGCAAGAAATCGACGACTTCGCCGTACAGCGCGCGATCGAGAAAATTGCCGACCGCGCCGCCCAATATCGTAGCCAAGGCGACCAGCAGCAAGATGGAGCCTGTGCGATAGGAGCGATGCAAATACCACAGAATGCCGCTTACGACGACGACCGTAATCACAATGAAAAACAGCCGCTGTTCTTGCAGCATTCCGAAAGCCGCGCCCCTGTTGCGAATATGGGTAATCATGAAGAAATCTCCCAACACGGGAATTCTTTCCGTATCCAGTTCGACCGTGCGGCTGATGATCTTCTTGCTTGCATAATCGATAAGAAAAACGATACCCGCTATTCCGTAATAAACCCATATCGGCCAAGTCCGACGTTGCATTTGCTTATTCCGCCCTTCGTCTCATTCTCCTGCCTGTTGATTTTATCATACCCCGACGAGGAGAGTCCACGAAGGCAAGTAAAAATCGACAAAACCTCCAGACAAGTCCGAGAGCCGGAGCACGTAAAACGGCAGCCGTTCGAGAAAACTAATCGCGACCGAACCATCGAGTGCATTTCGTTAAAGGGAGTGGATGAACTTGTCGAAGCAACTGGACCAGGAAACATTCCAAACGTTAAAGCGCAGGTTGATACAGGAAAGATGCGAGCTCGAGCGGCGCGTGAACGATAACGGGCATTTCGGTCTCGCCGCCTCGTATCGCGATTCGACCGGCGAGCTTTCCGCCATTGACAATCATCCGGCCGACGCGGGTACGGAGATGTTCGAACGGAGCAAAGATTCGGCCCTGCTGGAAAAGGAAGCGTTCCGGCTGGAGCGCGTGGACGCCGCTCTGGAACGGATGGATACGGGGGAATACGGACGTTGCGCCGCATGCGGCAAGTTTATTCCGGTAGGCCGGCTCGAGGCGCTGCCTACGGCCATCTACTGCATCGAGCACGAGCCCCGTCAGGAGACCTCGAACGACCGTCCGGTCGAGGAGCTGTTTCTCGCTCCCCCGTTCGGCCGCACCAGCTTGGACGACAGAGACGACCGATACGGTTTCGACGGAGAGGACGCCTGGCAGATCATCGAATCCTGGGGAACCTCCAACACGCCGGCAATGGCCGAAGACAACAACGTGGAAGATTATAATCACATGGAAATCGAAGCCGACGAGAATGACGGTTTCGTCGAGTCATACGAAAGCTTCGTCGCCACCGACATTACCGGCAATCACGTCTCGATCGTTCGCAATCACGCCTACCACAAGTACATGGACGACAACGAAGGCGACCACCTGCTTGAGCCGGACGAGCAGCCCGATCTGTACTGAGCACGTTCGGCGGCGGCGCCCAAGCTCAATAAGGGTTAATCTCGAGTTGCCGCTGAACGATACGCACGATGTCCGCGATATAGTCCCCCACGATCGGCAGGTTCAGAGCTCCGAGAATCTGCAGCAAATAAACGATCGTCGCGGCAAAAAACGTAAAGCCCAGGGCGATGCCGACGCCCCGGGCGGTGCCAGCGAGAAAATTTCTGAAAATCAGCTGCCATGGACGATGCATCAAGTTGACGTATTCTTTGAGCTGAGCTTTCTCCATATCGACGGATAGCCTTTCCAGCTTGTTGGACAGAAAAAGCAGGGTCCCCTTCAGATCCTTCGTTTCCTCCGCCAGCCTCTCCGCCGGCTCGTTCGAGTGCCCGTTCGGCTGCATGTTCGCCTGCCCGTTCGGCTGCGCATTCGGCTGGTCGTTCGGCTGCATGATCGCCGAGTGCGAGTTCGACTGGTCATTCGGCTGCATGTTCGCCGATTGCGAATTCGGCTGCTCGGAGGTCAACTTGACCTGGATTGAATTCGGTTTTCCCTTGTTCTTCGAATGGCTCGTCAAGATTTCACGCCTCCCTCGCATCCATTATGGTCTGCATTACCCTTGAAGGAAGAAAGCAAAACGAGCCCGGCCCGAAGCGAAGTCGCCTGCGCCCCGGAGCCCTGAAGCTCGTCTTGTTGGTTTCCTTATTATGTTTAGCTCATACCGGGAACGTTTATGCTTTCGGGCCGATCGCTACGCCGATCGTTTTCTCTCCGGCCTGCACCTCTTCGGCCGTTTCCGTCTTGCCGAAGGAAACGGAGTTCACCAGCACGTTCTCCCTCAGAACTTGGTCGAACGCGCGTAGCGCCGCTTCAAGCTCCGCGTCGACGTCGAGCACGAGATCGATGCGCTGCTCGATCGGCAGGTCGAGCTTCTTGCGCGTATCCTGCACGGCGCGGATCACCTCGCGGACCCAGCCCTCCTGCTCCAGCTCCGGAGTAATCTCCGTATTGAGCGCCACCGTCAAGCCGCCGCCCGACGCGGAAGCGAAGCCCGTCTTCGCTTCCTTCTCCACGAGAATTTCTTCCAGCTCGACGTTCAACGCTTCGCCGTCCGGCGATACGAATTCGAACTTGCCCGCTTGCACGACGCCGCGGGTCTCGTCACTCGACATCGCCTTGAACGCCGCCTGGATCGGACCGACGTATTTGCCGTATTTCTTGCCCGCGACCTTCAGATTCAGCTTCAGGTTAAAGTCGACGAAGCCTCCGTCATCGTTGACGATCGTAATCTCTTTGACGTTGATCTCGTCCTTGACGATGTCTTCGTAGCCGGACAGATCGAAGCTTTCGCTCAGCGACACGAGCAGCTCGGACAGGGGCTGACGCGTCTTCAGGCCGGTCTCGTTGCGGATGTTCCGCGCCAGCTCCACGATGTCGCGTACTGCAGCCATTTCCCTCTCCAGCTCCGCGTCGATCGCCGCCGCATCCGCCTGCGGATAATCGGCCAAATGCACGCTTCCTTCGCCGTCCAGGTTGCCGTAAATATCCTCGGCGACGAACGGCGTGTATGGCGCGATCAGCTTGGACAGCGTCAGCAGCACTTCGCCCAGCGTCTGGTATGCCGCCAGCTTCGTCTCGGTCAGGCCGCTGCCCCAGAACCGGTCGCGGGAGCGCCGCACGTACCAGTTCGACAGCTCGTCGACGAACGTCTCGATCGCCTTCGCCGGATTGAGGAAGTCGTTGGCATCCAACCCTTTTACGACCTCTTGGATCAGCGTGTTCAGCCTGGACAGAATCCAGCGGTCCAGTTTGTTGTCCGATCGGACTTTCTTATGCTCCGACGGGCTGTATCCGTCTATGGAGGCGTACAGCGCGTAGAATGCATGCGTGTTGACCAGCGTATCCACCACTTTGGATTTGGCTTCGCCGACGATGCCTCTGGAAAATCTCTTGCTGTTCCACGGCGCGCTGTCCGCGAGCAGCGACCAGCGGAACGCGTCCGTGCCGAACTCGTCGATGATTTCCCAAGGATCGATGACGTTGCCCTTGGACTTGCTCATCTTCTGGCCGTTCTCGTCCAGCACGTGTCCGGTCGAAATAACCGACTTGTACGGCACCTGCCCGTTATACAGCGTCGAGACCGCCAGCAAGCTGAAAAACCAGCCGCGCGTCTGATCGATCCCTTCGCAGATGAAATCCGCCGGATACTGCTCTTGGAACTTCTCCTCGTCTCCATACGGGTGGAAATATTGCGCGAACGGCATCGAGCCGCTGTCGAACCAGACGTCGATTACCTCGGATGCACGGTTCATTGTGCCGCCGCATTCGCAGCGCAGATGAATGTCGTCCACGTACGGCTTATGCAACTCGATCGTTTCCGGCACGTCTTCGATCGCCAACGACCGAAGCTCGGCAATGCTGTGCGGGGCTTTCTCCTTGCCGCAGCTTTCGCACGTCCACACGTTGAGCGGCGTGCCCCAGTAGCGGTTCCGGCTGATGTTCCAGTCGACCAGATCTTCGAGGAACTTGCCGAAGCGGCCGTCCCTCAGATGCTCCGGATACCACCGGATTTGCTTATTGTTCTCGATCAGTTGGTCCTTGACCGCGGTCGTCTTGATGAACCAGCTCTCCGTCGCGTAATAGAGCAGCGGCGTCTTGCAGCGCCAGCAGAACGGATAGCTGTGCTCCATTCTTTCCTTATGGAACAGCAATCCTCGCTCTGACAGCATCTTGACGATGTCCACGTCGCAATCTTTGACGAAGCGGCCGGCCATATCCGTTACTTCCGCGATATATTTCCCCTCGTTATTGACGACCATGAGCATCGGAATGCCATGCTGACGGGCTACCCGGTAATCGTCCTCGCCATGGGCCGGCGAAATGTGGACGATTCCCGTTCCGCTTGCGTCGGTGACGTACTCGGCGTCGATCACGCGATAAGCATTGTCGACCGTAACGTATGGGAATAACGGCTCGTACGTCAATCCGACGAGCTCTCGCCCTTTCAATGTGCCGAGCGTTTCGTACTCGCCCTTGAGCACCTTGTCGGCGAGCGCCTCGGCCACGACGTACACTTCGCCGTTCACCTTCGCGCGCACGTAGTCGAGCTCAGGGTGGACGGCCAGCGCCACGTTCGCCGGCAGCGTCCAAGGCGTCGTCGTCCAGGCGAGCACGTAGTCCCCGTTCTCCTTCAGCTTAAACTTGGCCGTCGCCGTCAAATCCTTGACGTCCTCGTAGCCTTGGGCGACTTCGTGCGAGCTGAGCGTCGTCTGACAGCACGGACAGTACGGGCTGACGCGGTGGCCGCGGTACAGCAGCCCCTTCCCGTGAATGGTGGCCAGGATGTGCCATACGCTCTGGATGTAGTTATTATCGAGCGTAATATACGGATCGTCCAAATCGGTCCAATAGGCGATCGCCTCGGTCAGCTCGCGCCATTGGCGTTCGTACTCGAACACGCTCTCCTTGCACTTGATGATGAACGGCTCGACGCCGTATTTCTCGATCTCCTGTTTGCCCGAGATGCCGAGCTGCTTCTCCACGCCCAGCTCGACCGGCAAGCCGTGCGTGTCCCAGCCGGCTTTGCGGATGACGCGGTAGCCCGCCATCGTCTTGTAACGGCTGACGAAATCCTTGATGACGCGGCCGAGCACGTGGCCGATATGAGGCTTGCCGTTGGCCGTAGGCGGTCCTTCGTAAAAAACGAAGTTCGGCTTGCCTTCCCGGTTGGCGATCGAGCGGCGGAACGTATCCTCCTTTTCCCACTGTTCCAGGACGCGTTGTTCGCGAGCTCTGGCTTTTTCTTTGACGTCGACTCTTTGCATGTGGATTCATCCTTTCGATTGCTCTGCTGCTGCTGCGACAAAAACAAAAAGACCCGCCCCAAAAAAGGGACGAGTCGAACTCGCGGTACCACCCTTGTTCCGCCTGCCCGAACGAAATCCGAAGCGGCGGCAACTCAGCATCCGGTAACGGCGGACTTCCGGCCTCGCTTACTTGCCGCTGCCGCGCAATAAATTGCAGGCACGACTTTGGGCAGGCATCTCGGGGAGGATATTCGGCGCATCCCTCGCGTTGGCTCGCACCGGCCGCCAACTCTCTGGTCTCGGGCGTTGCGCGTACTCGTTCCCGTCTTCGACATTGCTGCGATTCATCGTATATTCTTGTTATACTTTCCCGAGAAGCTTTTGTCAAACCGTTTAGGCTTCGATTCCCCGAGGTTCGCGCCCTTCGAGCGAATCCCAGCCGTCCTGGGACAGCAGTTCCATCTGGGACTCGATCAACGCGCGGAACCTCGCCCGGTAGATCGTCGCCTGCTTCTTGAGCTCTTCGACTTCCAACGCGATTTTGCGGGACTTGGCCAGAGCATCGTTAATGATGCGGTCGGCGTTCTTCTCCGCTTCCTTCACGATCAGATGGGCTTCCTTCTTCGCGTTGTTCTTCAGCTCGTCCGCCGCTTCCTGCGCAACGATGATCGTTTTGCTCAACGTCTCCTCGATGTTGGAGAAGTGTCCCAGCTTATCTTGCGAAGCCGCGACCATATTTTGCAGTTCTTTGTTCTCGCGGATCATCGCCTCGTAATCCTTGATAATCTGATCGAGAAACTCGTTGACCTGATCTTCGTCGTAACCGCGAAGGCGGCGGGCGAATTCTTTGTTATGGATGTCCAATGGGGTCAGTGGCATCGGTGCACCTCCTCGGTCCTAATTTCCAAGTAGCCTGTTCACAACATCAATTCGACGAAAGCTGAAAAAATCCTGCTCTGCTTCTACACAAATTTCCCGATGCGCACCCGGATTCTACCGCTTTTCGACACGCCTTCCACATCGATCACTTTAAAGCGGCCGAAGCCCTTCATCGATACGACGTCGCCGGCTTTGAGCGGATGCGAAGGATCCTCTACCGGTTTCCAGCTTACCCGGCATCTTCCCGCCTTGATCGGGTCGACGATCTTCGTCCGGCTGAGCCGGAAAACGTCGCTCGCAATCCCGTCAAGCCGCATCGAAGCGACGGACAACACCTGCTCCTCAAGGTCGATCGCGATTTCGCGAAGCTCCGAGAGCGGCCGTACGGATACGCTTACGGCTACGCGATGAGCCTGCCTCATATGCCCGACGAGGAAATCTCCGATATCATCCGCGATCAGGGCGTGGCAGCCCGTCTCGCCGACGTGAAGATCCCCGATTTTGTCCCGCTTGATGCCAAGTCCGAGCAAGGCTCCTAAATAATCCCCGTGATCCAGGTCGGAAATTTTGCGGTCGTCGGACGTGATGTCCAGCACGGCAATCCCCATGTCTTCGTTGTCCAACTGGCGGTAGTCGGGGGCGATCAGCGCTCGCTTCCTCTCGGCTTGAGAGCTTCCGCCGTCCAGCCGGACCTGCGCGTCCGGCTCCCGGTTCGCCAGCGCAAACAAAATATGCGCCTGACGCGGGTCGAGAAAATCCGTCCGCTTCGTCTCGTGACGTTCGGCGGCTCTTTCGACCCACTCCAAGGCGCGATCCACGAATGCTTTTTCATCCGGATGAAAATGCTCGTAAATACTCTTATGCGACATGGACGACTACGCTCCGAACAGGAATCTCAGTACGGCGATCAAGCCTTGCGCGACGAACCCAAGCGCGAAGTAGGCGATGATCGGGGAGATGTCCAGCATGCCGCCGATCGGGGGGATCAGCTTGCGAAAAGGCTTTAAGTAAGGTTCCACCAATTTGCCGAGAAGCTCGCCGACGAAGCTTTCCTTCACGGCCGGAAGCCAAGACATGAGCACGTAGATAATGATCATGTAAGAGTAAATGCGGTACAGAATGCTAATATAGTGTTCTATTTGCTCCAACCCGGTGTCACCTCATTTTGGGATAGTCGACGGATTCCTCGGACAGCATTTCCGTAATCGTTCCCGACACTTCCACCGAATCCGGCGTGCAGAGGAAAATGTCCGATCCCAACTTGGAGATGTGGCCGCCAAGGGCGTATACGGTGCCGCTCAGAAAATCGACGATCCGGATCGCCTGGTCTCTCCTGACGCGCTGCAGATTGACGACGACCGAACGGCGAGACTTCAGGTGATCGGCGATTTCCTGCGCTTCGTCATAGGAACGCGGTTCCGTGAGAACGACGCGAGCGGCTTTCTGGGAATGAATGCTCACGACGTTATTCTTACTTGAATGTTTACGCGTTTCGAACGCGGGGGTTTCAATTTCCTGTTCCTCGTTCTCGGCAAAACGCTCGCGGTCGGCTTCGTCCTGTTCCTGCTCTTCCTGCAGCCCTAAGTAGTTAAGAAACCGATTCATGACACCCATTCCTATCCCTCCCCTAATTCTTCTTTCCCTACGAGCACCGTTCCCAAACGTACCCAAGTCGCGCCTTCTTCCACGGCCACTTCGAAATCGTTGGACATGCCCATCGACAATTCCGTTAAGGGCTCGTCCGTAACGGACGAAGCGTTCAGTTCTTCCTTAAGCAGCTTCAACGCCCGAAACACCGGCCTGGTCGCTTCGGGATCGCTTTCGAACGGGGCCATCGTCATCAGGCCGATCGGCTTGATGCGATCGAACCTCCTCAACTCCTCCAGAAAAGGCTTGACCGCTTCCGGCTCGAGTCCGTGCTTGGACTGTTCCCCGGACACGTTCACCTGCAAAAGGCAAGGCACCGTCAGATCCAGCGTTTGGGCCCGCTTCTGGATCGCCTCGGCAAGCGATGCGCGGTCCAGCGAATGAATGTAATCGAACCTTCCGATTACGTCTTTCGCTTTATTCGTCTGCAGGGAACCTATGTAGTGAAAAACGGCTTGCCCCCGGAGAGCCTCCCATTTCGCCTTCGCGTCGGGCCAGCGGTTTTCTCCGATATGAGTCACGCCTTGCTCGACGACGGCTTCCGCCGTGGCGGTCGAAACGTATTTGGTGACCGCGATAATCCGCACATCCTGGCGGCGCCTGCCGCTTCTCGAACAAGCCTGCTCCAGCCGGTTCTCCACGTCTCGCAGTCGACTTTCCAATGCCACGAAACGATCACCTCGATTTCTTGCCCAGCCAGCTCATCATCCGTCCCGTCGTTCCCCTCTCCTTCCGATGGGAAAACAACAAGTCCGAATGGCAGCTTGTACACCATGAAGACATTTCGATGCGGCTCGGCATAATTCCTGCTTTTATCATAAGTTGTCGGTTCAAATGTTTCAAGTTCAGCCGAGCCCGATCGCCAATTTCGTTCGGTTTGACGACTTCTTCCTTCGGTGAATCCAATAACGGCCGCACATGCATCAGAACGGACTCATCCACCTCGTAGCAGCAGTCTCCGATCGAAGGCCCGATGGCCGCCAGCATATTCTCCGGCAGGACACCGTAGACCGAGCGCATCTTTTCTACCGTTATTCCGGCGATATCGGCTACGGTTCCCTTCCATCCGGCGTGGGCCAGCCCCATCGCTCCCGTCACGGGGTCGTAAAAATAAAGCGGAACGCAATCGGCGTAAAACATCGCAAGCAAAATATCCGGATTATTCGTAATCATCGCGTCCGTGCCGGCAAAGGCCGTCTCCCGGCTTGCTCGGCCTCGTCCGGCGTCTTCGGCCGTGACGACGCGCACGTCGCTGCCGTGCACCTGCTCCGCGCAAGTGAAAGCCGCGAATTCCCAGCCTAGAAGGCCGGTCACCGCTTCCCGGTTAGAGACGACGGAATTCGGGTCGTCTCCTACGTGCAAGGCGACATTTCCCGCGTGTCTCGTCGTAAACCCGGCGGTCAAACCGTTCGTGCCGTCGCACCAGGTCCGGAGCATGAACAGGGAGGAAGGCCGGTCCGGTCCGTTCTCATCGCGCAATACGTAAGGCTCCAATCTATCGCACCTCCGAATCCAAGTGTACCATAGCCGTGCCGCAAGCGGAAGAAAAGCGCGCCCGCCGGCGCGCTACCTCCCCGTGTGCGCATCCCCGTCCTCAAGCCGGTACACCTTCGCGTCGTCCAACCGAACCAACACGACGTCGGTCCCGATTTTGACGATGTTCCGCCAAGGAATGACGACATCGTTGCCACCGCCGAACATTCCGAACAGCCTCGTCGAGGTGGGAACCACGATCGAATCGATGCGCCCCTGCCGCAAATCAAGCTCCAGATCGCTCACTTGCCCCAGCTTCTTCCCGTCGACGATGTTGATTACGTCCTTCGTCTGAAAATCGGATATTTTCATCCGTTCACGCCCCCCGTCCGACCGGGCATTTTTACCCTGTTATTAAATATATGATCCGTTAGGGAAAAATGTACGATGCCCCTATTTCGGCTCTTATGAATATTAGGCCTATTCGTCTTTATCTTCATTATCCCAATCGCTCAGGCCTTCCGTCTGCCCTCCGTGCGCCCTCACGACTAAATCGCTAATCGTACTCTTACTCCACTTTTATCCCTCGGGCTCAGGAGGCTTCTGGCGAGAAACCCAATCCTTTTCCCCCTTATAGCCATTATCCCTTCCTCTCAGAAACATCCCTGTTAATTTGATTCTTTTTCTTTTCCTTCTTCTTTTTTCTTTTCCTTTTTCAATTTCCTTTTCTTTCTCCCGATCCCCCATTCAGTTCTAACGCCCCATTTTCTCTCCTATAGCCATTATCCCTTCGACTCAGATTATTCCCCCTGCTTAAGCTTCATATTTCTTGGTTTGACCCGTCCGTAATATTTATTTAGTTCTTTTTTGAACCCCGGTGTTGAACTTTCTTAATATGCGGCGCCCAGGTCGGCGAAGATCGGCACGTTTAGCCCGTGGCGTTCGGCATAACTTGGCTCATCTGTCATAAAATTCGTCACGCTATGTCTGTTTCCGATGCCGACGATCTTCTCGATGGAATCGTTCGGATCAATAGCGGGGTCTATGGCAGACCTTACAATCCGACCGTGTTCCGCCATCCTCAAAAACAACCTTTGCTTGCCGGCGCTTCGGTAGATGGCAACGGGCATTTCTCTCACGTGAAAATCAAGCAAGTACCGGACGACTATCTGATCCACGATCGGATTACCAATGCGGGCAAGCACGATTTCATAGACCGCCATGTTTCTCCTGAGTCCAACATTATTCACGCCGTTATTTTAGATTGCAGTCCCGACCGCTTCCGCCCGCTCATACAATTGTGTCAGCAAGCAGGCAATTGGATCAATTACACGTTTAACGGTATCGGTCCGAAGCATCTGCAGTCCTACCTGGATCAGTATTGCTTCGGTATGAATAACCGCGAGAATTCCTCCAGCTTGTTTCATCGTCTACTTCATTGGAGCGTCTCGTCTTCCGCGGTGACCTATCCTGTATTGATAGGCCGAGCCGACCATTCCGCCCACCACAAACGCACCTACTTCAAACTGTTGAAAGAAGCATGCTAGCCTTCTCATCCCATTCAAGTTTTACTTGACGAATTCGCCATCCGTATAAGGCTTCAGATAGGACCACTGCGGCCTACTATTTTGTACATTCACGCGTTTTGACCCATTCACGTTACTTCAACTTTGCAATTACGATTTCTGAGCGAAGGGGATAATGGCTATAAGGCGCTGAGGGAGCATACACTCTGGGGAAATGGAGCGGAGTTCTCACCAGTAACCTCCAGCAGACGGGCAAAAAAGAGGAGAAGGATCGTTGTGCTCCATCTCCTCTTCTCTTCTTTACACAGAGCGGCAAGTTACGTTTTAACGTGCTTTTGCATTTGCTGTATGGCCGATTTCTCGAGGCGGGAAACCTGGGCCTGTGAGATGCCGATCTCATCGGCGACTTCCATCTGGGTTTTGCCTTCGAAGAACCTCATGGACAAGATCATTTTTTCGCGATCGTTCAGCTTTCTCATCGCCTCGCGCAGAGCGATCTCCTCAATCCACTGGATATCCTTGTTGCGTTCGTCGCTGATCTGGTCCATCACGAAGATCGGATCGCCTCCGTCATGATAAATCGGCTCGAACAAGGATACAGGATCCTGAATAGCGTCCAAGGCAAAAACGATGTCTTCCTTCGGAACGTTCAATACTTCCGATATTTCCAGGATAGTCGGTTCCCTGGAATGTTGATTGGTCAACTGATCCCTAACCTGCAGCGCCTTGTAGGCGATGTCCCGCAAGCTTCTGGATACGCGGATCGGATTGTTGTCCCTCAGGTAGCGGCGGATTTCGCCGATGATCATCGGGACGGCATAAGTGGAAAACCGGACATTCTGGCCCAAATCGAAATTGTCGATCGCCTTCATCAATCCGATGCACCCGACCTGAAAGAGGTCGTCCACGAATTCTCCGCGGTTGTTGAACCGCTGAATGACGCTGAGAACCAGCCGCAAATTCCCATTCACTAATTTTTCCCTGGCGGATATCTCTCCACGGGTTTGCAGAGCGAGAAATAATTCCCTCATTTCGGCATTGGTGAGAACGGGCAGCTTCGAGGTGTCCACTCCACAAATCTCCACTTTGTTACGGGTCAAGGCAATTCCTCCCGGGGAGCAGCATTAATGTAAAGTATCTCCGGGAAGGGGGTTTTTATTCCCATGGACAAGAACCCCGAATTTTCTTACAATTCCTAAACCATCTTGTTGAATTCCTTGCGAAGGCGCTTAATGATGCGCTTCTCCAGACGGGAAATGTACGATTGCGAGATCCCGAGCAAATCCGCTACGTCCTTCTGCGTTTTCTCTTCGCCGTCGGCCAGGCCGAAGCGAAGCTCCATGATCGTCCGTTCTCTTTCGCTCAGCTTGTCTAGCGCTTTGTGCAGCAGCTTGCGATCCACCTGCTCCTCGATGTTGCGGTAAATCGTGTCGTTCTCCGTACCGAGCACGTCGGATAGCAATAGCTCGTTCCCGTCCCAATCGATGTTCAACGGCTCGTCGAAGGACACCTCGGTTCTCGTCTTGCTGTTCCTCCTCAAATACATCAGAATTTCATTTTCAATGCATCTGGAGGCGTAGGTGGCCAGCTTGATCTTTTTTTCCGGATCGAACGTATTGACCGCCTTGATCAGTCCGATCGCGCCGATCGAAACCAAATCTTCGATATGGATGCCCGTGTTCTCGAACTTGCGGGCGATATAGACGACCAATCGCAAATTCCGTTCGATTAACATGGCCCTAATGGCGGCGTCGCCCGTCGGAAGACGCTCCAGCAAGTATTCTTCTTCTTCGCGGCTGAGCGGCGGCGGCAAAGCTTCGCTGCCGCCGATGTAATACACTTCCTCGCTCTTCCAACCGAACCGGAACAACAGGCGATAAATCGACAATTGCGTCCTCAGCTTCAAGTTTACGAACATTTCTGCTACCTCCTGTCACGCAGGTTGAGATGGAGCCGACGATACGGGGTCGGCTTGAACCATGTCCGGATGGACGATGGCGCGATAAGTTCCTTCGGATGACAAAGTGCCTCCATCTAAACCAATGAGCACCCGATTCACTTGTAGAGGGGGATGTCCGTCCCGGTATAACAGAACCTGATCCGGTTTGACGGCCAGCATCAGCTTGCCGGATCCGTTCACAGCTCGGTAAGGGACTAATCGGAGCCTGCCCCCCCATGCATATTCCTCGGAAGCATGAGCGTCAAGCTCCGTGACGAGCTTATCCGGAGACTCCCGTAACAACCGCTCGCTCCAGCCCGCAGGCAGTCGCTCTTTCCACACGTCCGCTTCCATGATCATGACGGGAATGCGCGTAAGCGGATCGTATAGCCGGTTGCCCGTGTCCAGCAGCGCCTTAAAGGTCCAGCTCTCGTCGTCAATCCGGACTTCCGCCTCCCACACCAATTGGTCAAGCTGCTGACGCTTGCGCCCCGTCTCGGAAGCGCTGCGAAACATCCAGATGGACAAAAGAAACGTGAGGACGAACAGCCCGAGCTGCAGCTGCCATTCCAGAATCATTCCGCCATCCGGCGTAAAGGTCATCGCGCCCCAAGGCGAGCTGGCGCTCCGCAGCAAAAAAGACAGTCCGATTACTCCGCCAAGAGTAGCGAAATTGACAACGTAGAACGTAGCGAAATTGCGTAGGTAACGCAGCGG
The DNA here is from genome assembly GCA_023418755.1 of Bacillota bacterium. GTDB lineage: Bacteria > Bacillota > Bacilli > Paenibacillales > Paenibacillaceae > Cohnella. Next base: position 25,705 of record JAEZZE010000151.1, read on the forward strand.
ACCGCCATAACCGAACGCAAGCAGCACCATACCGACGGAGACGAATACTTTGGATCCGAAGGAATACATGTAAGGGATATGAGCCCAAAACATCAACGCCGCGTAGGCCGCTCCTAGCGCCGCTGCCGCGAACAGACGCGGACGAGACGGTAAGATGCGGCGAGCCTTGGCCGTCGCCATCAGCACGGCCCCGTCCACGGCCAAGTTGGTCAAAAAAACGAGATCCACATATACGGTCATACGGAGCCCCCATCCTTCATCGCCCGGAACATCGCCAGTATGCAGGCCGGGATGGATGAACCCAGTATAATCGCTTTCAAATCCGGTGTCTGTCTAATCTTGCCAGCCCTTCATACCTTTTTTTGTCGAGTTAAGCAATAACGCCTTCGGCGTCCTTAGGACGGTGAACGCGTTTATGTCGGAGACGATTCAGAAAAGGATAGCGGATTTTATACTTTCTGAATCGTTGGCCAAAAAAAAGCTCCCGTCCACATAGCGTGGAACGGGAGCTGATTCTAAGCCGCTCGAAACGATGATTAACGGTCTCCGCGAGGACGGTTCCTCAAGAAAGCCGGAATGTCCAATTGATCGCTCGACAACGTTTGATTGCCGAAAGGACGCAAGTTGTTCGTCTGGCGAACTTCGTTGCCGTGGCTTGCCGGATCTTGCTGAGCCGGGGCTTGAGGCATTGCCGCCGATGGATTGCTGGACGGACGGCGCGTAGGTCCCTTATGCTCGAAGCCTGTCGCGATAACGGTAACTTTAATCTCGTCTTTCAGACTATCGTCGATCATCGCGCCGAAAATCATATTGACTTCCGGATCGGAAGCGGCGATGACGATCTCGGCCGCTTCGTTGACTTCGTACAAGCTGAGGTTGGAGCCGCCGGTAATGTTCATGATGACGCCGCGGGCGCCTTCAATGGACGTCTCCAGCAGCGGGCTCATAATCGCCTTGCGAGCCGCTTCCATCGCGCGGTTCTCGCCGGCCGCTTGTCCGATGCCCATGAGCGCGGAGCCGCGCTCGGACATGATCGTCTTCACGTCCGCGAAGTCCAAGTTGATCAAGCCGGGAACGGCGATCAAGTCGGAGATGCCTTGAACCGCTTGACGAAGAACGTTATCCGCTTCGCGGAAAGCTTCCAGCATCGGCGTCTTCTTGTCGACGATCTCGAGCAGCCGGTCGTTAGGGATCACGATCAGAGTGTCGACTTTCTCTTTCAAAGCTTCGATGCCCATCTCGGCCTGCATCGACCGTTTGCGGCCCTCGAACGTAAACGGACGGGTAACGACGCCTACCGTCAGCGCGCCGCTTTCCTTGGCCAGCTCGGCAATGACGGGAGCCGCGCCGGTACCGGTGCCGCCGCCCATTCCTGCCGTTACGAATACCATATCCGCCGATCGCAGCGAATTGGTAATGAATTCGCGGGATTCCTCGGCCGCTTTCTTGCCGACCTCAGGGTTCGCGCCCGCGCCGAGGCCGCGAGTCAGCTTGTCCCCGATCTGAAGCTTCTGTTCGGACTTGGTCAGGTTCAATGCCTGAGCGTCCGTATTAACCGTAACAAACTCGACGCCTTTCACGCCGTTCTCGATCATTCGGTTTACAGCGTTGCTGCCGCCGCCACCGACCCCGATGACCTTGATTTTCGCAAGTGGTTCCATTTCAAAATCAAACTCCAACATAATTAGTTAACTCCTCCTTGCTTCGCATGAATGGTTCTCTCGCAAGCGGCGGCTTAAATAAATTCCTTGAACATGTTTTTGAACCATTCAACAATGCCAGGCTTGGATTCCGTCGTCGCGCCGCCGGCCGCCGCTTTGGCTTTCGGAGCGCGCTTGGGTCCGACTCCGCCGCGCGTTCGTACATATTTGGTGACATACTGAATCATGCCTACGCCGCTGCTGAAGGAAGGATCCCTAACCCCGATGTAATCCGGCACCGCGATCCTGACATTGGATTCCAGCTCGAACTGGGCAAGCGGAAGAACGCTGGGCAAAGAAACCGATCCGCCCGTCAGCACGTAACCGTTGATCTTGTCGTGATAGCCGAGACGTTTGACTTCTTGGCGGATCATCTGGAAAATCTCCTGCATGCGAGGTTCGATGATGTTCGCGAGATCGAACTGAGAGAATTCCTTCTCCATGTTGCTTCCGACTCTCATCACCTTGAACTTCTGATCCTCGGCCGCGTCTTCGATACGGGCGCACCCGTACTTCAGCTTGATTTTCTCCGCATGCTCCGTCTGGGTCTTAAGTCCGTAGCAGATATCGCTGGTCACATAGTCTCCGCCTATCGGCAGCGTGGAAACGGCGGCAAGGCTTCCTCCCTCGAAAATCGCCAGAGTCGTAGATCCCGCGCCGATGTCGGCGAGAACGGTCCCCATCTGCTTTTCGTCCTTGGTTAATGC
>JAEZZE010000206.1 GCA_023418755.1 Bacillota bacterium
AGTAACGCCCGCCTCGACCAGTCCGTCGACCGCCCATTTGACCGCCACCGGGAAAGCCAGCTCCAGCAAAGGCGCGAATATCGAGCAGTTTAAATCGAGAATGGAAGCTCCGCTTGCCCGAGCATACGGGTCCTTGTCGGCAATAAAAAAAGCAGGGGGCTGCATTCACCCTCCTGCCAATTATTGAGCTTTCGGCGCCATCCGCTCGCAAGCCACTTCAGGCTAGCGCCCAAGGCTTGCCAGCTTACGCTTCCACCGTCTCGATCGACGCCCCGTTTCTGAGCGTGTTGCCGATCGTGCATACTTCTTCGGCAGCCTCGATCAGCTCCCGCTTGTAGGCCTCATCCAGCGAAGCAGGCAGCTTGAGCGTCACCTTGAAATCCGTGAACCGGTCCGTCACGCCCTTCCCCTTGCGCACGATCACATCGATCTCGATCTCCGAGGCGTCGTAGTCGATTTCGTCGCTGGCAAGTTTTTTCTGCATCGAGATCGAGACGCATAGTCCGAGCGCGGCTTCCAGAAGCTCCTTAGGGTTAAGCCCGCTGAGGTTCGGCCCGGTGCTGCCGATCACCTGCAAGCCGGCTCCGTTGTAGATTACGTTCTGGCCTTGCGTAATTTTCACCGTTGTCATCGCCGTATCTCTCCTTGAATGTCGTATTAAGCGTAATGGCAGGCGACCCGATGGTCCGCCCGCACTTCTCTGACGGCCGGCGACTCGGCCCGGCACTTGTCCGTCGCCAGCGGACAGCGCGTATGGAACACGCAGCCTTGCGGCGGGGACAGCGGCGAAGGAATCTCGCCCTTCAGAATGATCCGTTCCTTCAGCCGGCTGCGGGTGTAATCGGGCACGGCCGACAGCAACGCTTTCGTGTAAGGATGCCCGGGAGCCCGGAACAGATCGTCCGTCAGCGCCTCCTCGACGATCGTCCCCAAGTACATGATGCCGATGCGGTCGGAAATATAGCGGACGACGCTGATGTCGTGCGTGATGAACAGCATCGTCAAGCCGAGCTCCGCCTGCAGCTCGCGCAGCATGTTCAAAATTTGCGACTGAATGGACACGTCCAACGCGGAGACCGGTTCGTCGCAGATCATGATTTTCGGATGGACGATCAAGGCGCGGGCCAGTCCGATCCGCTGCCGCTGTCCCCCGGAAAACTCGTGCGGATAACGAAAATAATGCTCCGGCTGCAAGCCGACGACTTCGAGGATCCGGAACACTTGCTCCTGGCGCTGCTGCCGGTTGCCTATCTTATGAATAATGAGCGGTTCTTCGAGAATGTCTCCGATTCGTTTGCGCGGATTCAAGGAAGAGAGCGGATCCTGGAACACGAACTGGATCTCGTTGCGCAACTTGCGCAGCTCCTGCTTCGACAGCTTGACGAGGTCTTGCCCCCGGTAGAGCACTTCCCCCGAGCTGGCGGGCGTCAAGCCGAGAACGGCGCGTCCGGTCGTGCTCTTGCCCGAGCCCGACTCGCCGACGAGGCCGTACGTCTCCCCTTCGTACAGACGGAAGGACGCATCCCGGACCGCGTTCACGTGAGCTTTGGCCCCGAACAGCTTGCCGAATGAACCGTATACCGGAAACTTCTTCGCCAGCCCGTTTACTTCCATGATCGGTTCAGCCGCCGACTGCTTCGCCATCTTCGCTCCTCCTCTCCTCCATACGGTTGATCTTCTCGTAATGCCAGCATTTTACCCGGTGATTCTCGTCCGCTTGCACCATCTCCGGATCCTCGTTCCGGCACTTCTCGTCGGCGTAAGGGCACCGGGTCGAAAACCCGCAGCCGCGCGGAACGTTGGATAACGAAGGAACCGTCCCTTCGATGACGTGCAGCTTCTCGCGGCGATCGCCCTCCAGCTTCGGAATCGACTTGAGCAGCCCTTGCGTGTAGGGATGCAGCGGAGTGCTGAACAGCCGCTCCGTCGTCGTCTCCTCGACGATCCGCCCCAAATACATGACTTTGACTCCGGTGCAGATTTCCGAGACGACTCCAAGGTCGTGCGTAATAAACAGCACGCCCATGCCGAGCGTCCGGTTGAGCTCCGTGATCAGCTCCAGAATTTGCGCCTGGATCGTCACGTCGAGCGCCGTCGTCGGCTCGTCGGCGATGAGCAGCTTCGGCTCGCAGGCCAGCGCCATCGCGATCATCGCGCGCTGCTGCATGCCGCCGGAAAGCTGATGCGGATAATCGTTCACCCGGGTCTCCGGGGAAGGAATGCCCGTCAAGCCGAGAATCTCGATCGCCTTCTTGCGCGCTTCTTTCTTGGACAGCTTGCGATGGAGTCGGAGCGCTTCCTCGATCTGATTGCCGATCGTATAGACCGGATTCAGCGAAGTGAGCGGGTCCTGGAAGATCATCGAGATGTCGTTGCCCCGAACGGCCCGCAGCTTGGACAGCGGCAGCTCCAGCAAATTCTCGCCCTCGAACCGGACCTCTCCCTCGTATTCGACGGAATCGGTATGCTCGAGCAGCCTCAGGATGGATTGGGACATCACGCTTTTGCCGCAGCCCGATTCGCCTACGATGCCGATAATCTCTCCGCGTTCCATGGAGAAGCTGACCCCGCCGACGGCCGTCGCTTTCCCTCTCTCCGTATGAAAATGCGTCTTCAAATTTTTGATTTCCAATAGAGGCGCCTGTTGCTTCATGTCGTTCCCCTCCATCCCGTTCGATATCATGATTTCTTCTGCTTAAGCTTCACGCGCGGGTCCAGAAAATCCCGCAAACCGTCTCCCAGTAAATTCAGCCCGAGCACGGACAAAATGATGAACGCGCCGGGGAACACGACCATCCACCACGCCTTGTAGATGACCAGCTTGCCGGCATGGAGAATGTTGCCCCAACTTGCTTCCGGAGCCGGAATGCCGGCACCCAGGAAGCTGAGCGCCGCCTCGGAAATAATCGCCTCCGCGAAGACGAACGTCGCTTGCACGAGCAGCGGCGACAACGTATTGACGACAATATGCTTCCAGAGAATGCGGGAATCGCTCGCCCCTTGGGCATGCATCGCTTCGATATAGGTCTGCTCGCGGACGACGAGCGCCGACGAACGGACGACCCTGGCGATATTAGGCGTAAACACGATCGTCAAGGCGATAATGACGTTACCCGCGGACGCCCCCAGCGCCGCCATCAGGGCGATGGCGAGCAGCACGCCGGGAATGGCGATCAAGCCGTCGCAAATCCGCATTAAAATGTGATCCAGCGTCTTGTAATAGCTGGCGTAAATGCCGATCACGAGACCCAGCAGCGAAGACAGCAGAGCCACGACCAAGCCTACGCTGATGGATACTCTCGCTCCGTACACGATTCTCGTCATCAAATCCCGGCCGAATTCGTCGGTTCCAAGCAGATGAGCGCCGCTTGGCGGCAGCAGACGTTCAGTCACCTTCATCGCGTACGGATCGTACGGCATAAGATAAGGCCCGACGGCCGCGATCAAGATGAACAGCGCGAATAAAACGGCGCCGATCACCAAGCCGTAGTTGCTTCTGAACCGGCGGAAGCGCAGGACGCGCTGCTCTTTTTTCAGACGTCTGCTCATCGCGACGATGTTTTCTTTCGCCATGATGCCCTCTCCTCCCTATTTGCGGTCCAGACGAACGCGGGGATCCACCGCGCCGTACAGCAGGTCGACGATCAGATTGATGCCCACGTAGATCAGCGTGACGATCAATACGACGCCCTGGATAACGGCAAAATCCCTGCGCACGACCGAATTCAGGATGAGCTGGCCCAGTCCGGGAATATTAAAGATCGACTCCACGACGACCGCTCCCGTGACCAGCGTGCCGAATGTCTGGCCGATAACGGTCAGAATCGGCAGGAACGCGTTGCGGAAGGCATGCTTCGCCAGCACGGTCAGCTCGCGCAATCCTTTAGCCCGGGCCGTCTTAATATAATTCAGGTTCAAAATTTCCAGCATGGACGAGCGGGTCATTCTCGTAATGAGAGCCGCCTGGATCGCTCCGAGGGAAAGGCCGGGAAGAATCAAATATTGCAAATGCTCCCACAATCCTTTGCTCAACGGCTCGTACCCCGCGACCGGCAGCCATTGCAGCCGCACGCCGACGCCCAGCATCAGGAACAAGCCGAGCAGGAAGCTCGGGATCGCGAGTCCAAGCAGCGATACGCCCATCAGCGAATAATCGACGGCCGTGCCTCTCTTGTACGCGGCGATCATGCCCAGCGGAATCGCCAAAACAAGCGCGATCGCCTGACCGAGAATCGCCAAGGAAAGCGTAGGGCCGATATGCTCGACGATCGCTTGTCCGACGGGTTGGCGCATGAAGATGGAATCGCCCAGATCGCCTCTTAGCACGCCGGAAACCCAATGAATGTACTGCTCGTGCACGGGACGATTCAACCCGAGCTCCTCATTGAGCGCCTGAATCTCTTCCTGCGAAGCTTCGATGCCCAGCATCGCGGCCGCGGGGTCGCCCGGCGTCAGGTGGATGATCAAGAAGATCGCGACCGTGACGACGAACAATACGGGAATCAGAGACAGGAGCCTTTTCGCAACGTATGCCAGCATGAAATCCCCTCGTTCGTTGAAATATCGAAATCATCAAGCAAAAACGCCTTCGGGGGTTTAAGGAACGGAGAATCGCGTTTTTGTCGAAAAATGACTCGGATCGATTGTATTCCATTGTTGCCGATTCATCAATAGAAGGAGGGTGTCGCTAAGTTACGAAGTAACTTGTCACACCCTCCTCGAACGGGAAAGACTATCTTATTTCGCGACTTTCGCGTTCCATGCAAGCGGAGTTTTGAACAGCTCGAAGCCTTCCAAGTCCTTCGACGTCGCCACGATGATGTTATAATGGCCGATAACCGTGGACGAACCGAATTCGTACAGGAATTGCTGCAGCTTCTCCCATTCCGCCTTGGCCGCTTCCGGAGTCGCCGCGCCGCGAATGGCGACCAGCGCTTGCTTCACGGTGTCGTTGTTCAGACCGGCCCAGTCCGGGTTGACGGCGAGCAATTGCGGCGGAGTCGGCTGATATCCCGTGCTCGCTACGAACAGATCCCATTTGCCGCGATCGTTCTTCGTCTCCAGGAACGTCGGGAAATCGAAGTTGTCGACTTTGACGTTCATGCCGATCTGGCGAAGCTGCTCTTGAATGACCAGCGTAGCCGTGTACATTTCGGCGTAATCTTTCGTCGTCAGCAGCGTGACTTCTTCTCCGTTATACCCGGCTTCCGCGAGAAGCTTCTTAGCCTTCTCTTGGTCGGCTTGATTATAGTATTCCTTGCCGGCGTCGTTCGCCCATTGCACCTGGCTATTGCTCAGATAGCCCGGGGCGAGCGAGTATAGCTCCGGCTTGGCGAAGCTCGCCAAAAGGATTTCGTCATTGTTGAGCGCCGCGATAACCGCTTGGCGGATCGTCTGGTTGGCGAACAAGCCTTCGGAGGTGTTCAGGAACGCGGTCAGAGCCCCGC
>JAEZZE010000207.1 GCA_023418755.1 Bacillota bacterium
CAGCAACCGGAAGGAGATACATCCCCCACAAAACATTAATCGAGATAAAGCAAGGCTGCTCATAAGTTACTTATGAGACAGCCCCACTTTTTTTCATCGCTTAAACTTTGTATGTCCTTACTTACGGGTCAGCCTTTTTCTTTGACGGCCAAGCCGCTACTGCTCTATCCTATCGGAACGGCTCACCAGGGCCGCTCCGATGGCGCCGGCCTCCTTGCCCAGAGAAGGGGAGACGAACCGGACGCCGGATATCATCGAGGAGATGCCGCGATCGGCGATCGCTTCTCGCATCGGCTCCATCAGCGGCTCGCCGATGTTCGCCGCGCCTCCGCCGATGACGATCACTTCCGGATTCATGACATGGATGATGCTGACCATGCCGTTACCGAGCGCGAGCCCGGCTTCCCTGAGCACTCGGCGGGACAGCTCGTCTCCTTCCGCGGCGGCCTCCGCGACGTGGCGAGAGGTTAGCGCTTCGCCGCCGGCTTTGCCGAGAAGCAATCCGGCTTGCTCGGGATGGTCGGCCGCCAGCTTGGCTGCGCTCCGCGCGATGGCCGTGCCAGAGGCGTAGAGTTCCAGGCAGCCGATGTTGCCGCAGGCGCAGCGGGGTCCGTTCATGTCGACGGTGATATGGCCCAGTTCGCCCGCGCTGTTGTCTCTGCCCCGAACGAGCCGGCCCGCACTAACGATGCCCGCTCCGATCCCCGTGGACACCGTGACGTAGACGCAATTTTCCGTGCCTTTCCCGGCGCCGGCCGCCCATTCTCCGTAAGCCGCCGCATTGGCGTCGTTCTCCAGGTTCACCGGCACGCCGAACTCCAGCTCCAGCCGTTTGCCGAGAGGCACCTCGTTCCATCCCAGGTTAGCCGCGTAGGCGACGACGCCTTCCTTCGCGTTTAGCGTCCCGGCCGTCGCAACGCCGATACTGGCAAGCTGCCGCCCCGTTCCGAGATTGTCCCTGATTAGCCCGATCATCCGCCCGATAACGGCGTCGGCCCCCTCATGCGCCAAAGTCGCCGTCTCAGTCCGAGAGACGACGTCGCCTTGCCCGTTTAACAGCACCGCAAGAATTTTCGTGCCGCCCAGATCGATGCCGGCATATACCTTGTCACTCATAGTCGTTAACCTCCACCCGAATTGTTCATTAAGGATGATTGAAAGATTTGCTGCAGCATTAACGTTGCCGAACCGAACAGAGCCCCCTTCTCTCCGAATGCGGAAGGCAGCAGCCGATCCGGCGCGAATTTGACCGGGAACGTCGATCTCTCCAGGACGGTACGCAGCTTCGCCGACAGCTTGGGCGAACGATTGGTCCAGCCTTCGATTACGACGACCTCCGGACCGACGAGCTGCACGATGCCCGCAATCGTCAATCTCGCCGCTTCGACGGCTTGCCCGAAGATCGGCTCCAGCCAAGCTTCCCCGGTCTCGTATCTCGCCAGCATCTCGTCGAAGTCCTTCGGCGGCTCGGTTCCGACTTCCTTGGCATAGGCTTGGCCTTTGCTCAGCAGGAACGGACCGGTCAGATAGGTTTCCACGCAGCCTCGCTGTCCGCAATTGCATACCTCTCCGTTCGGATCGATGGAGACGTGACCGATCTCCCCCGCCGCTCCGCCGAAGCCGGAATGAATCCTGGAATCGATCACGATGCCCGCGCCGACCCCTTCGTTCATCGTGACGTAGACGAGGCTGCTTCGGCCCATCCCCGCGCCGGAATAATGCTCGGCGAACGCCGCCGCGTTGGAATCGTTGACGATTTTGATCGGAACGCCGGGAAAGAAAGCCGAAATCGGCTTGCGCGGATTGAATTCGTTCAGCTTAAGCAGACTGGAATAGAGAACGCTTCCCGCCCTCTCGTCGATAATGCCCGGGGCGGCGATGCCGATTCCCTTGAGGGAGTCGGCGTTCAAGCGTTCCACTTGACTCGTGCAGCTGCTTAGGGCGTCATGGATTTGCTCCGCGAGCGAATCGTTGCCGGCGGCGATCCGCGTCTTGGATTCGGCGATGCACTGGCCGTGCAAGTTCAGCACCGCGCAGATAAGATGCTTGTTGCCGAGCGATAGGCCGATCACGTATCCGCCGTCCTTATTGATCTGCAGGGAGATCGCCTTGCGTCCAGCCCCCGAGGACGGCTTCGCTCCGACTTCTTCGACAAGGCCGTCCCCGATCAGATCCTCGACCAGCGCCGATACGGTGGCGGCGCTCAGCTTGGTGGCTCTCTTCAGCTCGGCGCGCGTCAAGCGTCCTTCGAGTCGGAGCAAATTCAAGATCGCGGCCGTGTTTATTTCTTTCATCAGCTTGAGGTTGCCTTTCCTATGCACCTTGACCCGAACCTCCCAACTACTCTCCGAAGGCTAGTGTAGCACATATTACGAATTCATTCATTCACTGAACGAATTAATGTCATTTTGAATTCGCGACCCCGTTGGCTTATACTGATTAAAGATTTTAATCCCATACGAATTGGAGGAGATTGTTCATGAGTCAAACGACCGCTGCGCATCTGCAAGACTCCGTCGCGCTGAACAACGGCGTACGCATGCCGTGGTTCGGACTGGGCGTATTCAAGGTCCAGGAAGGAAACGAAGTGATCGATTCGGTGAAAACCGCCATCAAGATCGGCTACCGCAGCATCGATACCGCGGCGATCTACCGGAACGAGGAGGGCGTCGGACAAGCGATCGCGGAAGCGGCGCGCGAATATTCGGTGCCCCGCGAAGAGCTGTTCGTTACCTCCAAGGTGTGGAACTCCGACCAGGGGTACCAGTCGACGCTGGACGCGTTCGACCTCAGCCTGAAGAAGCTCGGTCTCGACTATCTGGACCTCTATCTCATCCATTGGCCGGTCAAAGGCAAATACAAAGAAACTTGGAAAGCGCTCGAGCAGATTTACAAGTCGGGCAAAGTCCGGGCGATCGGCGTCAGCAACTTCCTCGTCCACCATCTGGAGGATTTGCTTACCGAAGCGGAGGTCGTGCCGGCAGTCGACCAAGTGGAACTGCATCCTTACTTAACAAGGGTAGAGGTTCGCGAATTCGCCCGCTCCAAAGGCATTCAGATCGAAGCTTGGTCTCCTCTGGCCCAAGGGCTAGTGCTTAAGGACCCCGTCATCGAGGGGCTGGCCGCCAAATACGGCAAGACCGCCGCGCAGATCGTGCTTCGCTGGAACCTGCAGAGCGGGATCGTCACGATTCCGAAATCGATTCAGCCGGCGCGGATTGCCGCCAACGCGGACTTGTTCGACTTCGAGCTCAGCCGTGAAGACGTTGCCGCCATCGACGCCCTCAACCGCAACCAGCGGGTCGGGTCCGATCCGGACAACTTTAACTTCTAACCGATAGCGAACCCTCATATCCAAATAAGAAGGCTTTGTCCTCCGCTTCCCCGCGGGCGACAAAGCCTTCTTCGCCGTAACGGCCCGCGCGGTCGGCTAGACGCCCGTACGCCGTTTCTGATTGTTTTGCACCTTGTGAATTTGCGTTTTCATCTTCTTCGTTGCCGTCGAGAAGCCGTCTTTCCCGCTCGCGCCCGGCTGGCGCCCCTGCTTCTTCCGCTCGAGAATGCGCTTGATCGCTTCGGCTTGGCTCAGCTTCTTCGCGGCTTCCCCGTTCCGGTCTTCCCCGGCCGGGTTCGCGCGGCTATCGTCCATGTTCTCGCCCCCATGATCGTATCCCGTCTATTCTACAACACCGAGACGGTTCAAGTCCTGTTTTTTCCGTAAAAGATTTCGTCCATCTCCGCCTTCAGCTGTCTCGCGATCTCTTCCTGCTCCTCCGGACGCAGCTTATCCTTGCCGTAGCCGAACAAATAATTGTCCAGATCGAATTCTCGCAGCTTGCACTTCGTATGAAAAATATGCTCCTGGTACACGTTAACGTCGATCATGTCGTATTGCCGCACGATTTCTTCGGGAATGTAATTTTGGATGGAGTCGATGCCGTGGTCGATAAACAGCTTGTCGCCGTTAATGTCTCTCGTAAAACCTCTGACGCGGTAATCGATCGTCATAATGTCGGTGTCGAACGAGTTAATTAGAAAGTTAAGCGCCTTAAGCGGGGAAATTTCGCCGCAGGTCGATACGTCGATGTCCGCGCGGAACGTGCTGATGCCCTCGCTCGGATGGTATTCCGGATACGTATGCACGGTGACGTGGCTCTTGTCCAATTGCATGACGACGTTGCCCGGCAGCGGGCCGGGCGATTCGTCGTACGAGGCTTCCGGCACTTCCACGATCGGGCCCTCCGACACGAGCAAGGTCACGCTGGCTCCCTGCGGAACGTAGTCCTGCTTCGCCGTATTCAGCACGTGCGCTCCGATGATGTCGGACACGGCGCCTAGAATGTGGGTCAGCCGTTCCGAATTGTACTGTTCGTCGATATAGGCGATATACGCTTCGCGTTCTTCCCTCGTCTTCGTATAGCAAATATCGTACATATTGAAGCTGAGCGTCTTCGTCAAATTGTTGAAACCGTGCAGCGTAATCCGTTCTTCGCCGGTTTTCCGCATTCGTCATCCCCTCCCATTTTCTACATGTTACCCGTTATGCGTTCGTCCGATTCGCTCTCGGCGGTCGGGGATGGGGTTTGGGAGGCTTTTTTCTTGGCGGCTCTCTTCTTGAACAGGAGGAAAATAACGACGAGCGGGATCGCAATCGCGGCGATATAGAGGGAAACGTCCTTCACCATGCCTTCGGCTGCGCGGCCGTAGCTGTAGAACAGCAGTCCGACGGCGTAGAACTTGACGGCGCGGCCGAACGCGGCGTACGCTAACAGTCTCCACAGCGGATAATTCAAGCACCCGGACAAGATCGTGAACACCTTGAACGGAATCGGGGTAAAGGAACCGATCAGAATCGCGGCTTCTCCGCTCTTCTGGAACATCCTCGTAGCGCTGTCGACCCATGATTTCTTCAGAAATTTATGGAGGACGGACTGCCCCAGCAGCTTGCCGATCAAATAACCGAAAGGGGTGCCGAGCAAACAAGCCACGTAGCCGGCCGTCGCCAGCCATAAAGCGTTGGAAGGCTGCATCAAGCTTAGCGGCACTTGCAGGAAAAAAGCGGGAATCGGAAAAAAGATCGCGTCGGCGAAAGAGTGCAAAAACAATCCCCAGATGCCAAATTGCATGAGTGTATCGATCAAGTTTTGAAACATAGCCGGCTCCTATCCGAACGATCTGTCGTTATTTGTCGCTGTCCTTTCGGTCCTCCTTACTAGAAATTCTAGACCTATCTTATTATATACTCAATTTGTTAAGGTCGAGTTTCAAATCAGACCTAAGACTAGTTTTTTTAACGATTCAGAACATTTATTTTTCAAGCTTGTCCTTACCTGTATCGTCTCAGCAAAGCTTTTCCGACGTCAAAGAGGACGCCGAAGGCGTTATTGCTTGTCCGTAAATAAAGCTTTCCAACCGATTTAAGCCGTTCTCCTCGATCGGAGGCGTATTGTCGTAGGCCAGCACGCTGCCGTCCGGTAGAGCCCATGCGGGCGTCTCCTTGACCAGCGAGCGGCTGAATTCCTCCCAGTGTTCCAGCTTCCAGCGATCCAGCTTCGTCGCCCGGCGTTCGATCCGCTCCCGGTAGACCGCCAAGTCGGACAGATAGACGACCACGACCTTCACCTCGACGGCGGCGGCCGCCGCCCCGATCCTCACCAGTTCCCCGCGAAGCCATTGCGGGTCTTTCGTCTCTTTCGTAAAGGGACCTATCACATAGGCGTCGTTGCCCAGCTCCGCGTTTTCCAGCGCGGCATCCATCGTGATCCGATAGCCGAGATCCCGGCACAACCGCTTGTATTCGGCCGAATCCCGATCGCTCGGGTCCAGTCCCGCCTGCGTCATGATCGCCTCCGCGGCCGGTCTCAGCAGCGTGTCCATATCCAGCAAAGCCGCCCGGCGTCTGGCCGCCAGCTTTTTCGCCAGCGTCGTTTTCCCCGAACCCGCCCCGCCGATAAAAAATACGAGTTTTGCCATTGCATGCCGCTCCCGTCATCGTATCGTTGACCTTCAACCTCTATTCTATGGGAAAAAGCGCCTGTATCGCAAAAACGCCCGTGCGGCGGCGCATTTCGCGTCGTTTTCTGTCGTTATTTAGAATTAATATAAAATAGTATTGATTATTCTCTGAGAAACGCTATCATTATATTTAGATTAATTCTAAACTAGGAGTGATCGTTGATGAGTACGCCCGACAACAAACTGACGACAAGCTGGGGAGCTCCCGTAGGGGACAATCAGAATTCACTAACCGCCGGAGCGCGCGGTCCGACGCTGATTCAAGACGTACACCTCCTGGAGAAACTCGCTCATTTCAATAGAGAGCGCGTACCGGAGCGCGTCGTGCATGCGAAGGGCGCCGGGGCGCACGGCTACTTCGAAGTAACGAACGATCTGTCCTCTTATACGAAAGCCTCCTTCCTGTCGGAGGTAGGCAAACGCACGCCGATGTTCATTCGCTTCTCTACCGTCGCGGGCGAGCTGGGTTCGGCGGATACGGTGCGCGATCCCCGAGGATTCGCCGTGAAATTCTACACCGAGGAAGGAAATTACGATCTCGTCGGCAATAATACGCCCGTCTTCTTTATTCGCGACGCCATTAAATTCCCGGATTTCATCCATACGCAGAAGCGCCACCCGCAAACCCATCTGAAAAATCCGAACGCCGTCTGGGATTTCTGGTCCCTTTCCCCCGAATCGCTGCATCAGGTGACGATCCTGATGTCCGACCGCGGCATCCCGGCGACATTCCGCCATATGCACGGCTTCGGCAGCCACACGTTCAAGTGGGTGAACGCCGAGGGCGAGGCCGTGTGGGTGAAGTACCATTTCAAGACGAACCAGGGGATCAAGAACCTCGACGTCGATCTCGCCGCGCAGCTCGCCGGGGAAAATCCGGATTACCACACGGAGGATCTCTTCAACGCGATCGCCAAGGGAGAATTTCCTTCGTGGACGTTGTACGTGCAGATCATGCCGCTCGAGGATGCGAACACTTACCGGTTCGATCCGTTCGACGTCACGAAGGTCTGGTCCCAGAAAGACTATCCGCTGATCGAGGTCGGACAGATGGTGCTGAACCGGAATCCGGAAAATTATTTCGCCGAGGTTGAACAAGCCACGTTCTCGCCGGGTTCGTTCGTGCCAGGCATCGAAGCTTCGCCGGACAAAATGCTGCAAGGACGCCTGTTCGCATACTCCGACGCCCATCGTTACCGGGTCGGCGCCAATCATAACACGCTGCCGATCAACCGTCCGCATTCGGAAGCGAACCATTACCAGCGCGACGGAGCGATGCGGGCCGACAATAACGGCGGCGGCTCCGTCTACTACGAGCCGAACAGCTACGGCGGACCGTCGGAGTCTCCGAAGGACAAAATCGCCTCCTTCGAGGTTTCAGGGAACGCCGACAGCGTCGCTTATGACCATCACGACCACTACACGCAGGCGGGAGATCTGTACCGGCTCATGAGCGAAGACGAGCGCTCGCGCCTCGTTCGCAACATCGTCGGAGCGATGAAGCCGGTCGAGAAGGACGAGATCAAGCTGCGCCAGATCGCCCACTTCTACAAGGCCGATCCGGAATATGGCGAGCGCGTCGCCGAAGGCCTCGGATTGGCCGCTCCGCAAGGCGTATAAAATCGAAGAAAATCCCGACCGGGTCGAGTCGACCCGATCGGGATTTTTGGCGTTTCTGCCCTTTCACCGCGCCCGGCCTTAGTTCGCCGATCCTGTCGCTCCCCCATGACGACCCTCGGAAATCGGATTATAGCCTTTCCGCCCGTATGCGCTTCGCCCAGCGTACGATCATGGTCAGCACGAGCAGCGCCGCTCCGATTTCGATCGCGTGGTCCGCGACGTTCAAGATGCCGCCCGATCGGACGATAAAATCCGTCACTTGACCGAACAGCAGACGATCGACTCCGTTGCCGATCGCTCCGCCGACGAGAAATCCGAGCGCGACGTCGATCGGAGTACCCTGCGCTTCTCCTTTTTTTCGATAGACCAGTACGCCCGACACGAACAGAACGGCAAGAACGCCGAACAATCGGCCGTAGCCTTGCAGCAGGCTGCCCGCCATGCCGCTGTTTTCGAAGCGGGTCCACTCCCTGCCCCACAGGAATAGCGTTTCTCCTACCTCGAGATGCATTCGTACCCATGCCTTGGTCAGTTGATCGGCGGCGACGACGAGTAACGCAACGATGTAGAACGGCATATCCCGACCTTCTTCCCTCGATCCGGAGACGTCCGGTTTTCCTCAGTATAGCGTAATCCGCCGCTTGAGTTAACGTTCTGCGTCTTCATAGCCGAAATCGCCGTAAGCCTGCTCGTCTCCCGCGTTCTGAATCTCCTCCGCCCCGATCGCGATGTATCCGTAGCCCTCCTCCTCATGCTTGCGAAGCGCTTTCGACTTCATGAACTTCGGGCTCCCTTCTCCCGCTTCGTCGTCATAGACGAGAAGAATGCCGTCCGTCTTGCGAAGCAGAAGATCGTCCCGCGCCTGAAACTGCCACGCTCCGCTGAAAGGCTGTTTGCTGACCGTTCCGAAATAGTCGATGCGGCGGACGATGCCGCGATAATAGTCCTGCTTGTCCTCCTTCCACTTCTCCTCCTGGCCGGCGAACGCCGTCAGAATCGAAACTTTCAGATGGGGATATTGCTCCTTCAGCTCCAGCGCCGTCTCGCACGCCCATAAGTCGACGCCGTACTGGCCGGGGGTGACGATCCATTCCAGCCCTTCCTCAAGCAGAGGGATCAGCCTGGACTCGATCGCCCGGCGAATAAAGGAGATGCCTTTATGCTTCTGGTCGAAAATGCCCAGCTCGTGCGCGCGGTATCCGGTAATCAACAGGTTTTTCATTCGGTCTCCTCGATCATCGAAGTCGTTGAACACAGTGTAGCAGATTTCCCGGCGGGCATCATCCAAGGAAATATCAGATTTGTCCAGTTCGTTGCCTGCTTTCTCTATTGAGAGTTTCGACGCGCTGAGCAATAATGAGAGCGAGGCAGGCTATTCCGCAAAGGAGGATTTCCATGCGCAAAGTGGTCGTAGGAGTAATTGGTACAGGGCAGATCAGCAGCATCTATCTGAAAAATTTAACGGAAACGTTCGATTCCATCGTCGAAGTGAAAGCGGTTGCGGATCAAGTCCCGGAGCTGGCCGCGAAGCGCGCGGAGCAATTCGCCATCCCGAACGCGTGGGACGCGGAGCGGCTGCTGGCCGATCCCGACATCGAGCTTGTGCTCAACCTGACGGCGCCGGCCGCGCATGCTCCGATCAATTTGGCGGCGCTGCGCGCCGGCAAGCACGTCTACGCGGAGAAGCCGTTCGCGCTTGCCCGCGGAGAGGCGGACGAAGTGCTGGAGCTGGCCGCGAAGCAAAATCTGCTCGTAGGCTGCGCGCCCGATACGTTCCTCGGCGGCGGCTTGCAGACTTGCCGCAAGCTGATCGACGACGGCTGGATCGGCACGCCGTATTCCGCGAACGGAACGATTATGATGGGCAACGCCTGGAACGGACTTCATCCCAATTTCCGCAATTTCCTCAAGCTCGGCGGGGATCCGATCATGGATATGGCGCCTTACTATTTGACCGCGATGGTGTTTCTGCTCGGTCCGGTGAGCAAAGTATCCGGAACGGCCCGGCAGCTTAACCGGGAGATGACGGTGCAAAATCCGAAATCGGCGGCCTATGGAGAGACGGTGCCGATCGAAGCGCCGACGAACATTTCGGCGGTGTTTGATTTCGCGAGCGGAGCGGTCGGCAGCTTGCAAGCCGCCAAGGAAAGCTTCGGGTATTTGCCGCGGCTGGAGATTTTCGGCACGGAAGGCAATCTGATCGCGAACGATCCGAACTTCTTCGGCGGACGCGTCGCCGTGCAATTCCCGAGCGGCGAGACGAAAGAGTTCCCGATCGCCCACAGCTTTACGGAAGACACCCGCGGCATCGGGCTGGCCGATATGGCCTACGCGATTCGCGAAGGCCGCCGCCATCGCGCAAGCGGCGAATTGGCGCGCCACGTGCTCGACGTCTCGCTCGGCATTTTCGAATCGTCGCGGGAGGAGCGGCACGTCGCCGTCGCGTCGACCGTCGAACGTCCCGACCCGCTGCCGCTTGGCCTGAAGTACAATCGGCTTGACGCCTAGCTTGACCGGAACGTTAGAGCCGAATATTTTCCGAAGAGGAGCTGCTGCTTGTGACCAGATTTCCGATTGCCGTCCAGCCCTATACCGTACGGGATGCATTGAGCCGGGACTATGCCGGAACGTTGGAGAAGCTCTCCGCGATCGGCTACGAGGGCATCGAGCTCGGCCCTCCGCCCGAAGGGATGTCCGTCGCCGAACAGAAGGAGCTGCTGGCGCGCCTGAACCTTCAAGTCGTCGGAGCCCATGCCTCGTTCGACAATCTCGACGTCGACTTCGGCCGGCTCATCGACTATCTTCACGAGGCGGGCGGACGCTACGTCGCCGTCTCGATGAAATTCGAGTCCAAGGACGACGCGCTGCGCAAGGCCGAACGATTCAACCGGATCGGACAACAGTGCCGCGACGAGGGCATGACCTTCCTCTACCATAACCACGACTGGGAATTCGAGCGTTACGACGGGGAATACGTGCTGGATCTCATCTTGCGGGAGACCGACCCCGAGCTCGTCAAGCTGGAGCTCGATACCTACTGGGTCGCCAAGGGCGGAGAAGATCCTGCAGCCTTCCTGAGCAAGCTGCAAGGACGCTGCCCGCTGCTGCACATCAAGGACATGGAAGCCGGCGAGGAGCGCTTCTTCGCGGAGATCGGGGAAGGCGTTCTCGACTTCCGCGCCATCGCCGACGCGGCGGCCGAGGCCGGAACGGAGTGGCTGATCGTCGAACAGGACGCATGCCGCCGCGATCCGCTGGAAAGTCTGGAGATCAGCTTTCGCAATCTTTCGAAGCTGGATCTGAACCGCAAAAACGTCGGATAGACGATACCTGGAGGGGCATAAGCATGATGTCAGAGGCCGCCGCATTCGCTTCCGTCGCCCCCAGCGACGGCGGACAGCGGTACGGACTCCGAGCCGCGTTGAACCTTCCGTCCATACGCGTGCTCGGGGACTTCGTGAAAAAGCAGGGCACGGGATTGGAGGAGCGGGAAATTCCCGACTACGAGGTGCTTTATTTTCCGGAAGCGACTTCTTCGGTCTATCGGGTCGGAGATCGGGAGCACTCCCTGAGCAAGCCCTGCTTCGTCCTGACCCGGCCCGGGGAAGTTCATAGCTACCGGTACGATCCCCAGAAGCCGACAAGGCATCTGTTTATCCACTTCTGGCTGAAGGCTCTCCCCGACGATCTGCTGAACGTGCTGCTGCCGGAAGGACCGTCGGTCGTTCCGTATCAGGGGGAGCTGCTCTTCTCGCTCATGAAGCAGATCAACGCCATCGCCTACTTGAAGCCGGAGAATCTTCAGGACCGGGGAAGTCTTCTGCTGCTCTCCCTCCTGTCGGAGATCGACGCCTTGGCCGCGAACGAATCTCCGGAGACGGAACGGCTGCCTCCTCAGCTCTCGAAGGCGCTGAGCGTGATCGACGGCCATCTCGCCTCCCCGCTGACCGTGGACGACTTGGCGAGACGCGTCGGATGGTCGCCGGAGCATCTGTCCCGTTCGTTCTCCCGTTACCTCGGAATGACGCCGAAGGAAACGATCGTGCGCAAGAAAATCGACCGTGCCTGTCAATTGCTGCTCTACGGCCAGAAGAGCGTCAAGGAAATCGCCTTCGAGGTCGGATTCGCGGACGAAAACTACTTCTGCAGGGTTTTCAAAGCGACGAAAGCGATCACCGCCACCGACTACCGGGCCAAGTACTACAAGCCCAAATACGAGGACCTGGCTCCGGCGAACGACGAGGATGCATCGTACCCTTTCAACCGGGTGTTTTTCGGTGACTTTTAATCAGAAGGAGCGTGAATCGGATGTTCCCTTATCGCGCGGCGCTTAACGCGTCCACGCTGTTCCCTTACGAGCTCGGAATCCGGGAGCAAATCCGCATTGCCGCCCAGGCGGGCTACGACGGAATCGAAATCTGGATGAAGGACTTGCAGCAATACGCGGCGGAAGGAGGCTCCGCGGACGAGCTCCGGCGGGAAGCGGCGGACGCCGGCATCGAAATCGCCAACGCGATCTCGTTCATCCCCTGGGCCGACGAGAACGAAGCCGTCCGTCGCCAAGCCGCCGCGCAGACCGACGAAGAGCTCGCCCTGCTGGCCGGGCTGGGCTGCCCGTCGTTCGCCGCGCCTCCGTTCGGCAAAACGGCCGGCGCTTCGCTGGACGATATCGCCGAACGTTTCGCTTCCTTGGCCGAGCGGTGCCGGAAGCACGGCGTCGCGCCGGTGCTCGAATTCTGGGGCCGCGCCCCCAAGCTGTGCCGCTTGAGCGAAGCGGTGTACGTCGCGATGCGAAGCCGCGTTCCCGACGCCACGATCTTGCTGGACCCGTTCCATATGTATACGGGAGGAAGCTCCCTCGACGATCTCGACTTCCTATCCGGAGACCGGATCGGCATCGTGCACGCGAACGATTATCCCGGGCAGCCTCCGAGAGAGACGATCGGCGACGGGGACCGTCTGTTCCCGGGAGACGGAATCGCCCCCTCGGCCGAATTCGCCCGGCGGTTGGATCGGCTCGGCTACAAGGGCTTCCTGTCGCTGGAGCTGTTCCTCAAGGACGTCGGCGGGCGCTCGGCGCTGGAGCTGGCCCGCCACGGTCTGGATAAAATGAAAAGCGCCTACTCCGTCTAGCAATACGAGACAATCGGCTTAGTACAGGTCCGACATGCTGATCTCGTAGCCCAGCACCTTCATGTAGTTGAACATTTGCCCCCGATGGTGCTGGGCGTGCGTGACGATCTCGATCAACCACTTGGCCTGCGCCGAGGCGTGATCCAGATAGAACGGCTTCGTTTTTTTCCGCAGAAAGTCCTCGTCCGATAAACTCTCCATATAAGTCTTCAAATCCGCTAGCCCCGACGACATCCATGCCGCAAGCTTGTCCGCATCGCCTCCGTCGGCTTCGATGCGAACTTCAAGCTCCCTTACCTGCTCGCGGCTCGCTTCCTTCAGAATAAGCAAATCCACGGAAGTCACGCCCGCCAAATGCTGTGCAAGCTCCAGCAGGCTTCTCATGTTGGCCGCGGGTCTATGCTCCCAGTGCTCCGACTTGATCTTGCCGAGAAGATTGGACGTCGTCCTGACGATCAGCTCCAGTTCCTCGAACAGCAGCCCTTTCATTTCTCTTAGCTCGCTCATCTTCGTTCTCTCCGTTTCGTAATGAAACTAAGGGTTGGTCCCCTTCCTACTATAGCTTATAATAGTGACAACCTCTGTCATAATTGCGGCCGTAAAAACGGGAGGACCAACGATGTCGAAGTCGAAGCGTTTAATGGATCTGATGATGACGGTGAACCGGATGCGCAAATTTACGGTGAAAGAGCTGGCCGCCGAATTCGGCGTGTCGTCCAGAACGATCCTCAGAGATTTGCAGGAGCTCGGCGAGCTTGGCGTCCCGCTCTATTCCGAGGTCGGCCCGCATGGCGGCTACCAGGTGCTGAAGGAACGGATTCTTCCTCCGATCGCTTTCGGCGTGGACGAGGCCGTCGCCATGTTTTTCGCCAGTCATGCGCTGCGGCACTATCTGTCGCTCCCCTTCGAAGCCGAATCGTCTTCGGCTCTCCGGAAGTTCTACTACTACATGCCGGGAGACGTCAGGGATCGCATCGACGAGATGAAAAACCGGGTCGATTTCCACGCCCGCGACCGGCGGCAGAAGGTCGAATGGCTCGGCCTGCTGCTGGAGGCGGCCGTGCGGCAGCGGGTCGTCACGATCCGGTACGAGAGCAAGCAGGAGGACTCGGAGCGCAGCATCCAGCCGGTAGGCATTTACGCGAGCAACGGCTTCTGGTACTGTCCGGCTTACTGCTACCTTCGCCGAGGCTTCCGCCTGTTCCGCTGCGACCGGATGCGTTCGGCGGCGTTCGACGAGACCGGAATAGCGCCTCTCGATCACCGGCATATTCATCTGGGCAATTGGGAGGAAGCCGGCCGCGAGGAGCGAGTCGACGTCCGCATCGTCGCCGAGCTGAGCCGCGAAGGCGTGCTAAGATGCCAAGGAGAATTGTGCCCGGTACCTCATATCGATGTTAGAAAGGACGGAAGCGGAAGGCTGGATCAACGCGTGCCGGAGAGCGAGCTTCCGTACTTCTCCAAGTTTTTTCTCGGCTTGGGCGGCGAAGCGACCGTTGAAGGGCCTGCGGAGCTGGTCGAGGCCATACGCAAGCTTCTGTCCGAACTGACGGCCAAATACGGCCCGATGTGACAGTCTCGGATCTCGGAGTTACAATAATGGATAGAGTCGAACCGGCCCGTTTCGTCGAACGGAATCCGGCAAAGCCATCCCTTTCGGAATTTTACGGGCCGCTTAGGGGTGGGATCGGCTTCTGCCGGCAAGCTCATTATCCGCCTAACGGAGGGAAACCGATGAAGTTTATCAGCAACAACGGGATGACCGATCCGACGCTGAATCTGGCGCTGGAAGAATATATTTTGCGTTCGCTTCCGGATACGGACGACTATTTGCTGTTCTACGTGAACGAGCCGTCGATCATTATCGGCAAAAATCAGAATACGGTGGAGGAGATCAACGCGGAGTACGTCGAGCGCAACGGCATTCATGTCGTGCGCAGGCTTTCCGGCGGAGGCGCCGTCTATCACGATCTCGGCAACTTGAATTTCAGCTTTATCATGAAGGACGACGGCCGATCGTTCCATAATTTCAAGAAGTTTACCGAGCCGGTCGTGCGCGCTCTGCGCCAAATGGGCGTCGAAGCGGAGCTGACCGGACGCAACGACCTGCAGGTCGGGGAACGGAAAATTTCCGGCAACGCGCAATTTTCCACGAAGGGGCAAATGTTCAGCCATGGCACGCTGCTATTCGACTCGGAGATCGAGAACGTCGTGTCCGCCCTCAAGGCGAACGCCGAGAAATACGCTTCGAAGGCGACCAAGTCGATTCGCAGCCGGGTCGCCAACATTTCGGAGTTTCTTAGGGTGCCGATGACGGTCGAGCAGTTCCGGGAGAAGCTGCTCGTCTCCCTGTTCGAAGGGGAAGCGGAAATTCCCCGCTACGAGCTGAGCGAACAAGATTGGGCTAACGTGCGCAAGCTGGCAGACGAGCGCTACCGGAGCTGGGAATGGAACTACGGACGCTCTCCGGCGTTTAACGTACGCCAGACGAAGCGGATCGAAGGCGCCGGCACGTTCGACGTGCGGTTGCAGGTCGAGGATGGCGTCATTGCTGAAGCCGCGGTCTACGGAGACTTCTTCGGACGCGGCGACAGCGCGGAGCTGGCCGCCAAGTTCGTGGGTACCCGTTACGAGCCCGGCGCGATCGGCGCTCTGCTCGACGGAATCGACCTGCCCTTCTATGTAGGCCCGGTCACGAAGGAGCAGTGGCTGGAGCTGATGCTGTAGCCAAGAGAAGGGGCCGTATCCTAAGTCGGGCGACTTGGAATACGGCCCCTTTTGCGTGGCGGACGGGCTGTCCGCTATTCGGCATACACCTTCAGGTCAGATAGCTTAAAGGCGATTTTGCCGTTGGTATTCTTCGTGTCGTAATCTTTATCGAACCGAATGATAAACAAGTGCGAATCCGCCGGATCGGCTTCGAACGTAATCGTCTTCGTCGATTTGGCCTTTACCTTCACTTCGTCCTCTCCCGAGCCGGAGGCGACCACGATCAGATCGGCCGTTCCCGTGTTCTCGAGTTTAAACGAAACGGAAGTCGCTTCTGTGTCCGAAAGCACGATTTGCGAGAAATGGCTGCCGCTGTTCGTGAAAACGCCGTTGGCGTATTTCAGATCCTCGTACTCGAGCATCGCTTCGCCGATCAACTCTTTAGCCGTGTAGTACGAGCCGTACTCCTCGTCTTCGACGGCCAACTGGTCGAAATAATCCTCGCCGTATTTGTCCATCAGCAGCTTCTCTATCTTGGCCCAAGTTTTGTCCGGAACGGAGTCAAAATCCTCGACCGGAACGTTCTTCGGAGATTTCTCGGTGACGAACTTCGGATTGCCCTTATCGTTAAGCAAATAGACGATAACGCTGTAATCGGACACGGTAAACAGCTCCGGAGTGGCGGAGAGCAAGTAGCCGCTCAGCTTGAAGCCTTGCCCGAGCTTCTTGTCCGGGGAACCGGACTTTACGATTTTCAGATCCACGTGCTTGATAAATCCGTCGTAATCGTCGATAAAAGATTTAATATCGTTCATGGAGTCGAACGTGGAGCTCTGAAGCTTGATCGAAGGATGCAGGATGCTCTTCAGCAGCTTCTGGTTCCCGGTTTCCACCGCGGTCAAATACTTCGATAGCAAGGCGGATTGGGCCTTCGATGGCGCTGTGGAAGAAGCGGCCAGCGCAAGGTTGCCGCTCACGGTCAACAGCAGCACGGCGAGCAAGGCGGATACGATTTTTTTCATGGACGACGGCATCTCCTCTCGTTAGACATGATCTTCTTTCAAGGAAAACATTGGAAGTAATTATATAAAATCCTTCGGATGATCGCTAGTCCAAATTATGTAAATCATCATTAATAAAATCAGATCAATGAGAAGGCGCCATGTCGGCAGACCCTTGCATCTTCGTTCTGACAGGAGAGATCACCTTTGTCCAACGTAAAATCGCGGTTTCAATTAAAGCTCGCGTGCGCCCTGATCCTGTTCGCTATGCTCATTTCGGCTTTACTGGCGACCTCGGACCATCTCCGAATGAGAAATCAGGCGATCTCGAATACGGAAAAGCAGATCGAGCTTTACGAGAAATCGGTCCGGAACGCGTTGGAAGTGCTCGATAAAGCCTACATCTTATTCGGGGAAAGCCTGGCGGAGAGCATGAAAGACATCTCCGGCGCGCTGGTCGCAAAATACGCGGCCGATCCGAATCTCGACGAATGGGATTTTCGGAGCTTGAAGGAAGCTTATCGCTTTGACGTTTATATGATCAACGAGGCAAACCGGATCGTCTACAGCAGCTATTTGCCCGACATCGGATTGGATTTCGACGACTGCTGCGGGACGTTGGCCAAGGTGCTGCGCGAACGGCGGGCCGACGGCGGTTTTTTTCATGACGGCATCGACATCGAACAGCATTCGGGAAAATTGAAAAAGTACAGCTATCAAGCGACAGGGGACAAAAAATATATCGTGCAGCTCGGCTATTCCTTGGAGAACAGCTCGATTTTCCAGGAATTCAATTTCGCCCGGACGGTGGACGGACTCCTTCGCGACAATCCTTCCATTACCGATATCCAAGTGCTGAACATCGCCGGCCGACGTCTGGGAAGCCCGGAAAAAGGAGATGAAACGCTTCAGGGTGAAAGGAAACAGGCTTTCCGTGCCGCGCTTGTATCCGGCGCAACGACGGAATATCGCGAAAAGCAGGGAGGCGAGACGGCAATCTACCGCTACGTTCGGAACGAATCTCAATACGACGAGAGCGCGACCAGAGTCAAAGTGCTAGAGATCGTCTACAACGAAAACGAGCTGGACCGCGTGCTTCGCGTCAACACGAGAACGTTCCTCTTTCAACTGCTCGGCATTCTCGTCGTTGCCGCGGGCTTGTCGATGCTGATCGCCGGCTGGGTGGCCAGACCGATGTATTTGGCCTTCCACGACAGTCTGACCGGCTTGAAAAACAGAGCCTCCTTCGAAGACGATATCCGAAAAGCGCTGGCGAAGCCGAACGGCGCGCTGGGACTGCTGATGATCGATCTGGACAATTTCAAGATCGTCAACGACCGGCTAGGCCACGAAGCCGGCGATCGGCTGCTCCGCGGCGTCGCGCGGGAGATCCGCGCGGCGGTCGGCAGCCGGGCTTACGCGTATCGTCTGGGCGGCGATGAATTCGTCACGCTCCTGCCGTCGACCACGCCTCAAGAAGCGGAGACGGCGGCGGAGCGTGTATTGGTCTCGGTTCGCCGGGCGATCTCCTCGGAATCGGTATCCTTCGATCAGGAGATTACGGTAAGCATCGGCATCGCCCTCTCTCCCGAGCACGGCGCCGATCCCCGTACGCTGTGCAGAAACGCCGACAGCGCCCTGTACACGTCGAAAGATCTAGGCAAGAACACATACTGCGTATATCGGCCTGCCGACGGTTCGCAGACTATGGGGCGGACTTAGCGCGGGCTTGGGGCGGACTTAGCGCGGGCTTGGGG
>JAEZZE010000213.1 GCA_023418755.1 Bacillota bacterium
TCCCCTTTTTGCCCAGCTTTAGCACGCCACACGGTACTATCTCCCGCGAAATCCCCCTTTTGCCCAGCTTTAGCACGCCACACGGTACTATTTCCTTTCGAACACCCCTGTGCTGCAGCCTCCCAGACGCGCCGCCCGTCATTCCCATCGTCTCATAACCTTTATCTCATAAGTCTTTTATGCTATAAATTAATATATCATTATGCGCGAATTTACTGCGACATCTAAGTGTTTAGCAGACAGAGGGAGTGGAGAAAATGAGCGATCGGTTGGGAGAAATGGCGGAATTGCTGAAGCTTCTGGGGGATCGTACGAGGTTGGCTATTTTGGGCTTGCTGCAAGAAAAAGACCTGTGCGTTTCGGACATCGTAGAATTGCTGGGCACGAGCCAGCCAAACGCGAGCCAGCATCTCCGCAAGCTCCGGACAGCCGGACTCATCAGCGAGGAGAAACGCGGTCAGTGGGTCTACTATACACTGAATTTGAGCGATTTTCCCGACCTGCGTATTTTTCTTTCCCAACTGCCAGGCCGCAAAGAGCGGCTCCGCTCTCTGGCAGATCTGGCGGAACGGGGCTAAATGCCTTTTAGGCTTCATCCCCTCTTCCGTACCGAGGACGCGGATTTTTCTCGCACCGGCCCGTCAGCTCCCTTAGAGCAGCGGGCTTTTTTCGCAATTCTACGACTGCAGCTATGCGACTGCGCGCGTGCCGTTATCGGCAACCGGCAGTCGAACGAACGCCAGCACCGCCGGCATTGGCAACCCGATCCAAAGACGGGCCAGGTATTGCGAGACGCTGGCGACTTTGCAACTTTTATATCCGAAAACCCGTTTTGTGTACGTATGCATGCTTTCACTCAGACATCACGGGAGGACATCAACATGAAGCATCTCAAGAAATCGACGGGCGCCGTGCTCTTATCCGCAGCGGTAGCATTAGGGATCATCGGAGCTTCGGATCATTCGTTCTTGCCCCAAACCGTATCCGCGGCTGCTGCTATCAAAGACGATCAGGCTCAAGCTCATGCCTTGCAAACCTTGAACAGCTTTTATAAACCGGCCCTTAAGGGCCAATTTCCCGGAGCAATGGCCGGTCTGACCGTCGGCGTCAGCACGCGCCAGGAGGTTCGGAAGCAAATTGGCGAACCGGAACTCCCCGGCACGGATTCCGACGCCTTCGATATTTACCATGCGGAAATGGGGCACCCGGGCTACGCCATAAGCTATAAGCTGAACAGAATCCGCGAGCTTCGTTATTTCGGCACGAACGTGGAGCGGCAAACGAATATCGGAGGAATCACCCTGAAAATGCTCGTGCATAATTGGGGGGCTCCTACTGCCACGAAAACGATTAAAAACGGCAAGCTCGTCCAGCAAAAAGTCGTCTATAACCGCGGAGATTACGTGTTATCCTTTATTTTCAACGATAATACCCATCTGGATCACATCAATTTGACCGCGAAATAAGCAGGTACCGCGTTTTTCGATCAGAGAAGGGGCAGGTCATGACGCCTGCTCTTTTTTGACGATTCAAAAATTACAAATGCCGCTATCCTCTTCTGAATCGTCTCCGACAAAAACGCATTCTCCGTCCTAAGGATGCCGAAGGCGTTTTGGCTTGCTGCCGCGAAACAGTCTTCAGACAATCCGCCGTTGCCGTCTATCCCGATGGTCCCCCTCTCCGTCCATTATCTTTTATCGCAAAACCGCCCCGAGCCGAGGTTCGTCGCCCCCGACGATTTCTGGTATCATGGGGACAACAAAATCAAATCAGGAGTCCGCTTATGAGCTTCCAATTGACGAAACGAATGATTAAAACGATATGCGGCGCCTATTCCTATGAACGAGGAGAAGCCGACTGCCGCGCGGGCAAAGTGACGATCGCCGATTACGATCCGGAGCTTCGCATCTGCACGGCGACGGTTAAAGGCATGCACTCGCTATTTCGCGTAGATATTCGCGCCGAAGACGACGGGGACATCCGAACCGATTGCGAATGCCTCAGCCTTAATCTGTCCGCCAGCCAAAGCTGCCGTCATATCGCCGCCACTCTACTAAGCCTGTACGAGCTTCAACAATCGGTACAGTCCGCCGCAGACGGCAAACCGTCCAGAACCGTTACGCAATCCGTCGCTCGCCCCAATCGCCTAAGCCAGCCTGACCTGCCGAGCTCCTCAAGCGGCACGGCAGCTCCCAGCGCCTCTACAGATACCGCCTTAACGAACGTTATGCTCGACTTATTCGACCCTAAGCCCGTTCGTCCCAGCCGCGCGTCGACGATCTACGATCCGCGCGAGCCGCTTAGCGTGGAATTCATCGTCAGTTTGTTCCATTACGGGTTCCGCAAAAATATGTTCTCCATCGAGCTGAAAGTCGGCTCCAAACGCACTTACGTCGTCCCGAAGCTTCGGGATTTTCTGGAACGCATCGCCCTGCGCGAACGGTACGAATGTTCCAGATATTTTACGTATGATCCGGAATTGCACTGTTTTCACGAAACGAACGACGCCATCATTCGCAAGCTGATCGAACTCCATCGCAACGAGAAAATGTACCGCGACACTTCGGGAGGCTATGCCGCTCACGCGACACCGGTCGGCGGAGAACGCGCGCTCCTGATTCCGCCGACCGTGTGGGAGGAGCTCGCTCCCCTGCTGGCCCAAGCGGCATCCGTAAGACTCGAATACGAAGGCTTCTCTTACGAAGGCCTCCGTTTTTCCGACATGCCGATGCCATTGCTGTTCGAGCTTGAACGGGACGACGGCATCTTCGGAACCGAGCCGGCGGGATATCGCCTAAACGTTCAAGGACTCGATCGGCTTATCGTTATGGAACCGTACGGCGTTGTCCTCGCCGACGGCGCGCTGCTCAAGCTGAAGCCCGAGCCGTGCAGACGACTATTCGAGCTGCAAAAAATGCTGACCCATGCTCGAGATGCCCGCACCATCCGGGTCCCGTCCGAACAAATGGCCCCTTTTATGGAGAAAGTCGTTCCCGGCTTGATGGGCCTCGGCAGCGTCCGACTCTCCCAAGCCGTTTCCGAGCAAGTCGTTCAGGCGCCCTTAAAGGCTAAGCTTTACTTGGATCGCGTCAGGGACCGGCTGCTGGCCGGGCTCGAATTCCATTACGGCGACATCGTCATCAATCCGCTGGAAAACGGCGGTTCCGGACGCGGCATCAACCGCATCCTCCTGCGCGAGAGCGACAAAGAGGCACGGATTCTCGACCTGATGGAGCAGGCGAATTTCATGAAAACGGAGAGCGGCTACTTCATGGAGGACGAGGAAGGGCAGTACGATTTTCTGTATCATATCATTCCGCAGCTCGAGAAGTTGCTGAAGGTATACGCGACCACGGCGATCAAAATCAGGCTTCACGTCGGACACGCCCCGCCGAGAATCCGCGTCGATGTAGACGAACGGACCAACTGGCTGGAGTGCAAATTCGAGCTGGACGGCGTGCCGGAGACGGAAATTCGCAATCTGATCCAATCCCTGAGCGACAAGAGGAGATACTACAGGTTGCCTAACGGAGCGCTGATGCCGCTGGAGACGCCCGATTACGAGGCGATTAACCGTTTTATCGCCGTTATGAAGGTAGACAAGAACAGTCTGTCCGGCGCTGAATTCCGGCTTCCCGCCGTGCGAGGACTGCACTTGATCGACGGGGATAACCGGGAGTCCGTACTGAAACTGGGCAGGTCGCTGCGCAGCCTGTTGGAAAATATGCGCAACCCGGACAGCCTCGACTTCCCTGTTCCGGATTCCCTTGCTTCCATTATGCGCGACTACCAGAAATTCGGCTACCAATGGCTCAGAACGCTGGCCCATTACCGGTTCGGCGGCATTCTGGCGGACGATATGGGACTCGGCAAAACGCTGCAAAGTATCGCCTATCTCGTATCCGCTCTTTCCGAGATCCGAAATCACGGGCAGCCGGCTATTATTGTCTGCCCCGCTTCTCTTAGCTACAACTGGCTGAACGAGCTGCGCAAGTTCGCCCCCGAGATTCGCGCGGTCGTCGCCGACGGCGACAAAACCGAGCGTGGGCGCATTTTGGCGAAAATCTCCGAAATAGACGTTCTGATCACCTCGTATCCTCTTCTTCGGAGAGATGTGGACGCCTATGCGGAACGCTATTTTCACACGCTGATTCTCGACGAAGCGCAAGCGGTCAAAAACTACGCGACCCAGACGGCCCAATCGGTCAAAGCTTTGCAAGCCCGCTACCGGTTCGCTCTCACGGGAACGCCGATCGAAAATTCCCTGGAGGAGCTGTGGTCGATCTGCGACGTCGTGTTTCCGGAGCTGTTTCAGGATCTCCGAACGTTCTCGGAGCTTAGCCGGGAAACCGTCGCCAAGCGCATTCGGCCTTTTCTGCTGCGCCGCCTGAAGACCGACGTGCTGGCAGAGCTGCCGGAGAAGATCGAATCCGTGCAACCCTCCGTGCTGTTGCCCGAGCAAAAAAAGTTATACTTAAGCTATCTGGCGAAATTGCGCAAGGAGACGCTGAAACATCTCGACGAAGAAGGCTTCGGCAGAAGCCGAATCAAGATTTTGGCCGGGCTGACACGGCTTCGCCAGCTCTGTTGCCACCCGGGTTTGTTCGTCGAGGGCTACGAGGGCGGCTCGGCCAAGTTCGATCAACTGATGGAGCTGATCGAAGAATGCCGCGGCGCGGGCAAGCGGATGCTCGTATTTTCGCAGTTTACGGAAATGCTGGGCATGATCTCCCGGGAGCTTGCCTATCAAGGCGTTTCGTTCTTTTACCTGGACGGGCAGACCCCTGCCGCAGAACGCGTAGACCTGTGCAACAGGTTCAACGACGGCGAGCGCGAGCTGTTCCTCATCTCGCTGAAGGCCGGCGGTACCGGCCTGAACCTGACCGGCGCCGACACCGTCATCCTCTACGATCTCTGGTGGAACCCGGCGGTCGAGCAGCAGGCAGCGGACCGGGCCCATCGCATGGGGCAGAAGAACGTCGTCCAGGTGCTGCGCCTCATCGCCCAAGACACGGTCGAAGAGAAGATGTACGCGCTCCAGCAGCGCAAAAAGCATCTGATCGACGAGGTCATCGAACCAGGCCAGGAAGCCTTGTCTTCGATCAGCGAGGAAGAGATCCGGGAGCTGTTGATGATTTGATCGCATGCGAACGGGAGGCGATGGTGCTGCTGGGCGGGCTTATCCGACTGACCACAGCCTTGTCCGCGTCGATAGTGCCGTACGGCGGGCTTATTCGCCCGGACACAGCCTCGCCCGCGTCGATAGTGCCGCACAGCGGGCTTATTCGCCTGGCCACAGCCTCACCCGCGTCGATAGTGCCGCACGGCGGGCTTATCCGCCTGATCTTCGCCTCGCCCGGGGCAATAGTACCGCACAGCGGGCTTATTCGCCCGAGCCTCGCCTCGTCCGGGGCAATAGTACCGCTCGGCGGGCTTATCCGCCCGAGCCTCGCCTCGCTCGGGGCAATAGTACCGCTCGGCGGGCTTACTCGCCCGGACACAGCCTCATCCGCGACTTTTGCATCGCAGGGCGAGCTTATCCGTCGGTCCACAGCCTCGTCCGCATCGATAATGTCGCACGGCACGTTTACAACGACGCAAACGCAAGAAGAACCTGGGATCGGCTTCTCGGCCTTTCGGGTTCTTCTTGCGTTTTGTGCTATTTCACTTAATCTTGAAGCTTTCTCGCGAACACGGCCCAATCCGTTTTTTTCACTTCGTAACTTTTTCACAAAATATATGTTGTTAACGAAACTAATACAGGGTATATTCTAACGTATCGAAAACAAATCCAACTCCCTACATTCCTCTTGCCCAATCTACAATGCATAATCCAGAACGCCGGAGAAACGGGATTAGACGATAAACAAAGAAAGGTTGTGCCAGGAAATGCCCATCGATGATATCGACCGCCAGATTATCAAGGCGCTGAACGCCAACGGAAGAATTTCCTATACCGAGCTAGCCAAGGAAATCGGGCTGTCCCGAGTCGCTATTCAGGCTCGCATCAACACGCTGATGGAAGAAGGAGTCATCGAGAGGTTTACGGCCGTCATCAATCCCGAGAAAATCGGCATACACGTATCGGCCTTCTTTAACGTGGAGGTTGAACCGCGGAGCCTGCAGAGCGTGGCGGACGCCCTGGCCGGCGAGCCTGTCGTTACGAGCCTGTACCACATGACCGGCCCGAGCAAGCTGCATATGCACGCGCTATTCACGAACAATACGGAGATGGAGAAGTTTCTGAACGAGAAGCTGTATAAGCTCCCCGGCGTCGTCAGCGTCGATTGCCAGGTGCTGATTACCCGATACAAAAGCCGCATGGGAATGAGGTTGTAAACGATGGAAGGACATTCCGCGAAGAAATACGCACAGCTCGCGTGGGCGATGGTCAAAACGGGCATTCTGGGCTACGGGGGCGGTCCTTCCGTCATTCCGCTCATCCGTCACGAAGCCGTCGTTAAGTATCGCTGGATGAATGACGACGAATTCGGAGAAACGCTGGCGATCGCCAACGCGCTGCCCGGGCCGATCGCGACGAAGATGGCCGCTTACCTCGGCTACCGCGAGAAAGGCGTGTCCGGCGCCGTCATCGCGACTCTCGCCCACATCCTTCCTTCTTGCGTCGCGATGATCGCCCTGCTCTCTTTCGTGAATTTTCTTAGCCGCTCCCCCGTCGTCCAAGGCATGATCGCCGCCGTCATGCCCGTTATCGCGGTCATGCTTGGCGTCATGGCTTACGAATTCGCCAAGAAAGCCTACCAGGGCCTCGGCAGATGGATGGTCGTCGTCTTCTGCGCGGTCTCGTTTTTGCTGCTGCAGGTCGTGCCGATTCATCCCGCCATCGTCATTTCCCTGTTTCTGGCCTATGGAGCCGTTCATTACCGCGTTCTGGACAAACTCAAGACAAAAGCCGGAGGAGAGGCATCATGAGCTTTCAAAACTTAATCGACCTGTTCGCCGGCTTTTTCCTGTCCAACTTGCTGGGCTACGGAGGCGGTCCGGCTTCGATTCCGCTGATGTACCAAGAGATCGTGACGCATTACCGATGGACGAACGATGCCGATTTCTCCAACCTGCTCGCGCTAGGCAACACCTTGCCCGGTCCGATCGCCACCAAAATCGCCGCCTTCGTCGGCTTCGACGTCGCGGGCGTCGGCGGGGCGCTTGTCGCGCTGGCCGCGACCGTCGTCCCTTCCGCCGTTATGCTCGTCATGCTGCTCAGGCTGATGGCGCGGTACCGCGGCTCGGCCGTCGTCCGAGGCATGACGCTGCTCGTGCAGCCCGTTATCGCCGTGATGATGATCGTGGTGACCTGGCAGTTGGGCAAGTCGTCGATCGAATCCCTCGGCTGGTGGCAGGCGGTTCCGATCGCCGCCGTCGCCTTGTGGGCGATGGAGAAGCGCAAAATCCATCCCGCTATCGTCATCCTGTGCGCGTTCGCCTACGGAGGGCTTGTCGTCCCTTACATTTAATGGCGCCCCGGACAGGCAGGTTCAAGGGTCGAGCGGGTTCAAGAGTCGAGCAGCTTCAGACGCTGCATGATCGACAGCTCGCTCGGATAGATAGGCATATGCTCGGACAACCCGACGATGCGGAACAGCTTCTGATAATGAGGCGTCGCGCCGTAAGCGAACACCTGGAAGCCGTTCTTCCGCAGCGCGCGCACGATTCGGATAAGCACCGCGATTCCGATGCTGTTGATATAGGAAACCCGGGTCAGATTAAAAATCACGAACCGCTGTCCGGGTTCCGGCTCCCCTTCCCAATTCCTTAAGCCGTACAAGGCGTCCTCGGATTGATGGGACAGATCGCCTTCCAGGTCGTAGACGACCGCCTCTCCCTCCACCCTCATATTCGCTTGAAAAGAACGACTCATGGCTTTCCCCCCCGTTTGAAAAAAATCATCTCCAAGCATACGCGTCCCTCGACTCTCGCGAACGCGAAGCGGTCCGCCAGACGGTCGATGATGAGCAGTCCCCACCCTCTCGGCTGATCGGCCTGCCATCTATCCCGCAACGTTAGCGAACCGGGGAGATTTTCCGGAACGACGTTTCCTTGATCGAACACCCGAATGCTGTATTTCTCCGAATCGACCGACAATCGAACGATAACGGGAAGACGGGAGACGAGCCGATTGCCGTGTTCGATGGCGTTAAGGCACGCTTCCGCGACCGCCGTCGCCATTTCTTCCGTTCTTTCCTCATCCGGGCAGCAGCCGGCGATGGCCGCGGCGACGTTGCGCATCATCCGTTTCTCGCAGCCGATCCGGCTGGGGATCCGCCATTCCAACTCAACCCGCCCTTCGCTCATCCCGTTCCCTCCTTTCTTCTTCCGTGTCGCATGCCGCGGGGAGACCCTCCCACCGGATCAGCAGCAGCGTCCGGTCGTCGTCCGGATTCTCCTTATCCGCGGCCGTATCCAATACCGAAAGCTCGGCCAAAGCTTCCTCCAGCTTCCTCCCGGGACGAATCGACCGCAGACGCCGCTCCCATCCGTCGAACCCGAGCATGGCTCCCGAGTCTGCGCCCTGTTCAATGATTCCATCCGTATACAGCACGAAGATATCGCCGTCGTCAATCCGGTGGCGCACCACCTCGTAACGCTCTTCGGGGGACATTCCCAACGGAAAAGAAGAAAATTGCCATGCCATCGCCTGCCCCTTGCGGATCAAGTAGGGGTCGAGATGTCCGGCGCTGGCGTATTCCAGCTCTACGGCTTCCCCGCTCAGATCGACCACCGCCACTCCCAACGTGGCGTATTGCTTGCCCTGCGTCATCCGGTAGACGTGCGCGTTCAACCTGGACAGCATGTCGCCGGCCGTGCCGCCTCTTGCCGCCTCGGCGCGCAGCCCCGTCATCATCGCCGTCATCAGCAGCGCGGCCGGGAGCCCTTTGCCCGATACGTCCCCGATCGCGATGCAGTATCGCCGTCCGCCAAGCGCGATGAGATCGTAGAAATCGCCGCCCACCTCCTGACACATCTGGCAGAAGACGGCGAGCTCCATGCCCTCGATAACCGGAAAATGCTTCGGAAGAAGCCTGTTCTGCACTCGATAAGCCAGCTTAAGCTGCCGATTGACGTCCTCGTAGGCGGATTCCATCCGGCGCTGCAGCGAATTCATCGCGTCCGTCAGCTGACCGATTTCGTCCGGAGCCAGGAGGGGGGAGGTGCGCTTCTTGGGTTCCGTCCCTCCTTCGGCCAGCGCTCGCAGACGGTCCAGAAGCATTCTCAGCTCTTTTCGCATACTGAGAACGTACACGGAGAAGACGCATGCCGCGAACAGAGCGTAGACCAACCCGAGCGGCAGCAGCCTGCCGGCCAAATCGGGTCCGGGTCCGGAACGTCCGACCAGCTTCAGCATGGGCGCGAAGGAGAACACGAAGCATACCGCCGTCGCGAGCGCGATGAGCCGTACGGCGGACCTCCGCTTGCGCAAGCCCAGCAGCGAGCGAATTTCCAGCGCGGCCGCGTACGGCCGCAGCAGCCTGCGCATGACGGTCAGCAGCAGCAAAGCCAGCATCGACGCCAGCCCGAACTCCCAGATCGCGTTGTCGATCAGGATGTCCGCCGCATCGAAGCCCGCTCCGCGCCGGTCGGCTTCGGCCCGGTGGTAGGCAGCGATCAGCAGCAAGGAGGCCAGCAGCATACCCAAGCACAATTCGAGAGGAAAGCGGGCCAAGCGCTCGAACGCATTCGCCTTCCCGACCTCGGAGACGCCTTCCGGGTTCCTTGCCGTTCGCAGCGCACGACCGATCCTCCAATAGGAAACGGCGGTCAAGACGGCCGCCAGCA
Organism: Bacillota bacterium; assembly: GCA_023418755.1. Taxonomy (GTDB): domain Bacteria; phylum Bacillota; class Bacilli; order Paenibacillales; family Paenibacillaceae; genus Cohnella. The sequence continues at coordinate 9,796 of JAEZZE010000213.1, forward strand.
GGAGGCAGCCCGACAGGACGAACGGAACGTTGAACCCTATCAGTTCGCGGAAAGACAGTCCGTATATGAACCTGTTGTTCGTAAAAATAAATAATGCCCCGCAAGACAGCACCGCGGAATAGACGAGGAACAGCTTCCGCCAAAACCGTTCCGAAACGTTATTCATCGCGTCCGTCCCCTCTCTCCCGGCAGGCCGACATCGCCGCGCCGTCCGCCCCGGTCAACAGAATGCGACAGCGCCCCGATCCGATCGGGAACCGTTCGACGTCGAAGCGCCGCGGCTGCCCGGCCCCGATCGGCGCCGAGCGAAATTCCCGCTTCTCCTTCCCGCTGTCCCGTTCGACGATGACGGTCATCTCGCCCGCGGACGCGTACTCCGCCACGCCCCGTTCCGGCTCCGCGAACGCGACGCCCAGATGAATGAGCAATTGATCCTCGGCGATATCCGACAACGCCGGGACCAATCCGGCCAGCAGCCGTTCCGCCGACTCCGCCGCCTGAACGTTGGCGCGCACGAGCATCCGCAATGCGGACATCGCCAGCGCCGACGGAAGAGCGTCGCCGATCACCGTTCCCGCGACGAGCGCCAAGCGTCCGTCTCCCGCGGGGACCGCATCGTAGAAGCCGCCTCCGACCTCGTCGGTTTCGGTCCGGGAGCCCCTCATCGTCCATTCGCGCCACTGCCTCTCGTATCCGGACAACTGCTGCTGCTGCGTACGGCAAGCGAGATCAAGATCCCGTTCCAGCTTCGTATACTGATTCCTTATCCGCTTCTGCAGCGCGTTAAACGCGGCCGTAAGCTCGCCCGATTCGTAAGGAGAAGCGATCGGGATGAGACCCAGCAGCTTGCCCCTCGTCATTCCGGCAAGCTCGCGAAGCCGATCGGCCATCCACTCCAGATCCCGGAACCAATAACGGGACATGGCGACGACGGCCAGGAACGTCACGACGAATACCGTCCCTCCTACCGACAGCAGCACTTCAACCCGAAGATGCCAATCCTCCTCCCGGCCGTTCAGCACGTACAAGACGGTTCTGACGAGCATATAGACCAGCCCGCAGACGAGAATGGCAATCAGATTCGTTCCCGCGCTCCTGAACTTCGAGGCTTCCTGAGCGTGTACGCGCAAGCCGAGAATCGACGGGCGGAGCACCCAACGCGCCGCCCCGTAATGAAGCACTCCAAGCGCGATAAACGTAGTCAGGTTGGAAAAGGAGCTTTGTCCGTATCCGAGAGCCTCCTCCGCGGGCCAAGGCGGAAGACCGAGCGCGAGAAAGTGATAGAGCTGGGAGAGCAGCATGCCGCAGCCGGCGTAGACGAAAAACAGCTCCAACGGGAAGCGGGTGTAACGTTCCCAGAGAAGACGATCCCTCTCGGGCTCGCGAACGTTGTGCTCGAGCTTGCGCGGCAGACGCAGCCGGCAATAGGTGAACAGGCAAATCGTCAGAAGGAGCAGCATCAGTCCGACGATCGTCCCCCACAGCGCCATGATGAGCTCGGGTTCCGGCTTCCGGTGCACGTATTTTCCGGAATAATGCATGCCGACGGCCGTAACCGCCGCAAGCACTGCATAAATTCCGGCCAGCCTGAGTCTGCGATCACGAAACAATGCCGTTCCTCCTTAAGAGAACGCGGAGCTCCTCCGACGGCTCCGCGCCCAGCTCGTCTCTGCAAATCCGCTTAAGCCTCTCGTACAGGAGAGCGATCTCTCCGGTTCGCTTCAAGTCCAACAGCAAGCGGATCAGATGACCGTAGGCTTCCTCCTGATCCGGCGACAGCCTGATCCATTCCCGGCAGTAGGTCTCCTCGAGCTCCCTGTCGCCCTGCTCTTCGGCCATCAGGCGAAGCTTGCGAAGGATCGCCGCCTGCTTTTCCAGCAAAAACTCCCTCATCCGCTCCAGCCAAGAGAAGTAGGGGAGCTCGGGAAGCAGGTCGCCGTAGAGACCGAACGCTTCCTGATACATCTCGTAGGATAACGCCCTGTCCTTCGGCCAGAGCTGATCGGCCACCCGGATCAGCGTCAAATACCGCTCGACGTCTACGTAATCGAACGCTTCCTCGCGGAGCGCCACCAGCCCTTCCCGAATGCCTACTCCGTCCTTCACGCCCAATTCCTCCAGCAGCGTCTGTTTGAGCTGATGGATCACGACGTAAAGAAGCTTGTTCGCCTTGTCGCGGTCCTCTCCGAGCTCCAATTGCTCGACGAGCTGCTCCTTCGGATAAGCGTACTTGGGCTGAAGCAGCAGGAACGCGCACAGCTCCTGGGCTTTCTTGCGCTTCCAGCGAATAAGCCGGACTTCATGCTCGCCGCGCTCGAACGACAGCCCCCCGAAGCACACGATCCGCCAGCCCAGCCGCTCTTCCTTCGATCGGTCGTCGGCCGGCCCGAAAGGGCGATCCGCGCGAACCGGCGCAGACGGCTTTCCTTCCGGCTTCAGCATAAGATAACGTTCGATATATCCCGCTTCCTTCAACGCTTCCCGCGCCTCTTCCGTTCGCCCGATCCGGCCGCAGCCTTCGGATACGACCAGCAGCATATCGCGCCGCAACGCCAAATCCGCATCGTAAGCTTGCCTTAGCTCCTTAAGGACCGGCAGCAGGTTTTCCGACAGAAGAGGGTCGATTCGAAGCGCCGCCCGGAACAAAGCCAAATGGGCGTAGACGCGATGGCGATAAGGCTCCCGTTCCCAGGACGCATCAAGAACCGGGCGCAAGCGGGAATAAGCCTCTTCCCATTGCTCGCCTTGCAGCATTCTCAATCCGGGGATCCACTCGGCCGCGAGGGCGATCCCGGAATCCCTCGACGCCCAATGCCGCAGCCTCCAGGCCAGCTCCTCCCATTCCGCGGCCGAGAGCTGCGTCCCGCATTGGTGCAGCAGCTCCGTCAACGCGCCGGCGGCCTCTTCGTACTTCCGGCTCCGTTCGAACAGGTCGATAGCCTCCGCGTATTTTCCTTTGGCCCGTTCCGGTTCTCCCTTCCGCGCGTACCCGAAGGCGAGCGCGAGCGGAAGCGTCCCGGCAATCCGGTCGGCGGGCAAGCTCTCGGCTTCCCTTTCCAGAAACTCGAATAAGGCCGACGCTTCCTCCGCCTCGCCGAGCCGCAGCAATACCGGAGAGAGCGAGCATAGAGCGGCAAGCAGGCCGTCGGGATCGTCCGTCGCCCCGAATTCGGCTACCGCTCGCGTCAGCCAGAGCTTGGCTTCCTGCAAGTCCCCCGCGCGGAGCCGCCCGTTGCCCATCTCCCGCAGGAGCAGCGGAGAAGCGTCAAGCATCAATACGGGCAGCCGTCGGAGACAATCTTCGTCGGGACGCTCCCCTTCCATGGCCATGCGCTCCAGGCGAATGAACGCTTCCTTGTGCAAGCCGCAGTCCAGCAAGGCGTCGATGCGGGGATCCATTCGCTTCCAGCCTCCTTTCGGTCTGCCTTACGGATTCACAATACCGCATTTCGCTTACAAGGAAATTACACTTTTCTTACAAGAGCGTCTTGTTATCTTTCTGTTATACGGACCTAGTATAGTCGTCTCAATCAAACTTAAGGAGTGAGGCTGCAAGTGAAGAAAACGTTGGCCCTGCTGATCGCGGGATTGCTGCTCGTCGTATCGCTGCAGGGATTGGGCGCGGGTACGGTCCGGGCTGCCGATTCGATCTACTGGGGCAAGGAGCAGAGCGCGATCTACGATCGGATTCATCCCTTTACCTTGAACTGGACAGGCGATACGCTCGATCGCGGCGGATTGAATCTGTCTTCGCTCACCTACGAGAGCGAGAGCGCCAATGCGGACATCGTGATTAACCAATACGGAGATATCGGAGCTTTGTCGATCCGCAAGCTGTCCCGGGAATCGCTTAGCGACCCTACCCCGCGAACGACAAGCGGGTTTACGAATTCGCTTCGGTTGGAGCAGGGCGCCGTCTACTTGATCGTTCTAAACGACATGACCTACGCCAAAATCCGCATCGATCAGATTTTGCCCGACAACGGACAATCGATTACCCGGGTGAAGCTCTCTTATGTATTCGAAGAGCCCGAACTTCCGGCCGCCGGAGGAGGCTTGGGCGGCGGGTCGTCTTTGCCGGATATCGGCTCCCCCGCGGCCGATCTGCTTAATCCGGCCGAAATCTACGTCTTCGAAGGGGAAGGCTCGATCACGATTCCTTGGACTCCGTCCCCCGGGGAATACAGCTGGGATATTTTCCGCTCCGATAACGGAGCTCCCTACGCGAAAGTGACCGATTTCGTCATCACGGAACACGAATATATCGATCATTACGTGTTCGTAGGCCGTACCTATCTGTACCGGCTGGTATCGTACGACCGCAGCGGCAAGCTGCTGGCCGTATCGGAGCCGATCAAGGTCACTCTCGTCCCGCTCGGCCAGGGACAGGGGGACTCGTCCGGCAGCCGCCCGTCGTCCGGAAATCCGGCGCCGAAAACTCCGGCATCGAAACGCATCGCGCTTCAGCTCGGCAACACGACCGCCTACGTCAATGACAAAGCGCATAAGCTGGAGGTCGCTCCCTTCGACTACAACGGAAGAACGGTTCTCCCGCTCCGCTTCGTCGGGGAAGCGCTAGGCCTCGAGGTCAAATGGAACGGCCAAGCTCGCAGCATCACGCTGAAAAGCGACAAGGACACGATCGTGCTCGTCCTCGACGACTCTCAGGCCACGGTGAACGGCAAACGCGTCATGATGGACGTTCCCGCTTTCATCCACGGCAAAGTGACGATGGTGCCGATCCGCTTCGTCAGCGAGCAGTTGAAGCAAAAAATCACTTTCGATAACGCTACGAAAAAAATTACGATCGAAAGCCAGACAACCTCCGGATCGTCTTCGCCTTCGGGTTCGTCGGGCAGCGGAACTGGCGGGAATCCGCAGCCAGCCCCGGAATCCTCCAGCGACGGGACGAAGCCGCCTGCCACGGAAGCGTCCTATTTTATCGGGAGCTGGAGCATGTGGGTTCCGGCCGGCAAAGACAGCGCGGACGGCGGCACTCTCGCCATCTACGCCGACGGTACGTTCTCCTATCGCTGGAACGGAGCGCAGACCGGTACGTGGAGCTACGACAGCGGCACGGGCAAGCTGCTTCTGACCGGTTACAAGAGCGGCTGGGATTGGACCGCGACCAAAACCGATACAGGTATCACCGTCTCCTCCTACGGCGTGTACGAGAAAGGTATTCGAATCCCTTAATACGCAAGAAGAAAGCCGGGAGGTCCGCCGTTTGCTTCGGACTTCTCGGCTTTTCGATCAACTTTTCTCCAGATGCTTCTTGAGCAGATCCCGTCCCCGTTTCAAGCGAGACTTGACCGTGTTCATCTTCACCTGGTTCAATTCCACGATTTCTTCCATCGACATATCCAGCACGTACCTCTGATACACCATCATCCGGTAAGCCTTCGGCAGCTTATCGATCGCCGCGAACAGATGCTCGGAGGCTTCCTTCGAAATCAGCGCATCCTCGGGCCGATTCGCTTCGGCGACCTGATTCTCCCAGCCCTCATGGTTCATCATCGGATGGCTGAGAGTCAGCTTGGTCTTTCGCTTGCGCAGCATATCGATGCAGATGTTCTTCGTCGTCGTGAAAATGAGAGAGGAGATCGAGCCGGCGGGGTCGAGACGTTCGAAGTTCACGTAGAGCTTCAGGAACGTCTCCTGCACGGCCTCCTCCGTATCTGTCGTGCTGCGCAGGATTTTCCATGCGAAGCTGAATATTTTATCTTTATAACGCTCGAATAATTGCTCGTAAGAAACGACCGGCAAGCCTCTGCCGACCGCGGGCTGCATATCCATAGGCTCTGCACCTCTTCTCCGTAAATCTCAGTATTCTCTATTATACCATCATAGAGCCTTCCTGTTCGATATTCACAGAAAATTCGCAAAACCTTTTTTCGACGGTCGTACCCAAAAAAGAGGAGGCCCATTACATTCCGAAATGGATGGCTTACTCGCGGACAAACCCTTCCTTTTCTCCATTTCATTGGGTCATTTCTTCGACGTATCTTGCGTACAGCTTATCTGCTCGGAAGGAATCTCCTGATCCAATTGCCGAAGCCCGAAGGATTGCGAGTCTGAATGAGCACGACCCCTTCGCCGCGGAATCGGCATACGAGGCCTTCGCCGCTGGTAATGCTGGAGAACCAGCCTTTGGAAGCTTTTTCGATCGAATAGTGCATATAATCCGGCCAAGCGACGAGGTGGCCGTTGTCGATGATCCGCTCTTCCCCAGGCTCGATATTAACCGCGTGGATCGAACCGTACGAAGCCAAGAACACCGTACCCTTCCCGCTGATCTCGATAATGAAGAAGCCTTCGCCGGACAGCAGGCCGCGGCTCAAATTTTGCATTTTCGTATTGACTTGAATACCGCTAGTTCCCGCCAGGAAACCGTCCTTCTGCACCATCAGCCGGTAGGAGCCGTCCAATTCGACGGCTTGAATGTCTCCGATGGACGAAGGAGCGAGCAGCACCTCTCCGCCGCCGCGGTTCGCCGACAGCTCCTGGAAGAAAAACTTCTCCCCGCTGAGCATCCGGCCAAGTCCCGCCATAACGCCTCCGTCGGCCGTACCTGTGACGTCGATATTGGGAGACATCGATACCATCGCTCCCGATTCGGCCTTTACGCTCTCCCCGGCCGCCAGTTCAACCTTAAGCATAGCAAAAGCACCTTGATACAACAGATCGTATTTCACGAGTAAATCCTCCTAATGAATTAGAATCGACGTCCCCGGGAGATTCCGTCCTTGAATCCGTCTCCGTCGCTCTCGTCCGTTAAACCTCTCAATCTGGCGATCGCGTCTTTATAGATCCGCGCGATCTCCTGGACTTTGTCGAATTCGTCGTCTCCGGGTCCCAAGTTTTGATAGAACATTTTTTGAAGCAGCGTCTGATAGAGTTGAAGACGATCGTCGAGCCGTCGCCTCTCTTGGTCGACGATTTCCTTAAACGAATGCTGCTGAACCCAGTGATCGATCTCGTCCTCCGCGCCGTGCCCCGGTTCCCGTTCGCTTTCCCGTCCGGAACGCTCCGAAGGAATACGTTCGTAACGGTCGCCCGAGACGTCGACGGAGGTGCGAAGCTGGGAGAGCAATATGCGCTCCTTGGCCAGCATGACCTGGAAAGTCTTGTTCGCCAGCAAATCCGCGATTACCAGGCGGCACATCTCCGGGTTGCCCAGCAGGCTGGCGTCGTACGGATGAAGAATCCACTGCTCTCCCTCGTAGAACAAGTTGAATTCGAACCAGGTTCCCCCGTAATTAAACCGGATATTGATCGTCGAGGAATCCAAAATTTCAAACGAAAAATCCAAGAACAGCGACTCCTCCCTGTCTCACTTTACCCCTCAATTAATAATAAACGGAATAGTTAGTCAATACTAGTCCTACTAAATTCGACAAAACCCGCCCCTCATCGTCCCTGCAATAGCAGAAAAAGGCACAACCCGCAGACGCGGATTGCTCCGTGCCTCGGGTTGTGCCGCGGTTAGTTGCGATTACTTACTATTCGGTACTTGGCCATGATCGCAATTAGCCGCATTCACTATCTATCCATGATCGCTAATTAGCCGCGCCGTGCGTCTGCCGCCGTAAAATGCGCGCGCCGTTCGCCGGAAGCGTCACGCCGCCGGAAACGCGCTCGCCTGTCTCCGCATCCTCGTATTCGGCTTGGTCCGGCTCGACCGTCGCCTCGCCGCCCGAAAAGTTCAGCAGGAAGACGTAGTCGGCGGCGCCGTCGCTGCGCATTTGGGCGGTTACTCCCGGCGGAAGCTCGCCATCGATGGCCCGGCAGACGCCCGCCTCATGCGCAAGCTTATTGTAGAACGCCCGATAGAAGGCGTCGTCCATGATTCTCGCCGCCAAATAATACGCCGCGCCGTCTCCGAGGCGGTTCACGGTCAGCGCCGGGCGCCCCGCGTAGAAGTCGCCGCCGTACACGGCGAGCGTCTCCGCCGTCTCGGCATGGATGAGCTCGCACAGCTCGCGCGCCTCGAAGGTCCCCTCGATGCCCAGCGGGTTGCCTCCCTCCATCACGACCGAATTGCGGTCGCCGTCATGCAGCCCTTCGATCTCCTCGGCCCAGATGCCGACGGTCTGCCGCAGCGGTCCCGGGAATCCGCCGAGATGGCAAAGGTCGTTCCCGTTCACGATGCCGCTCCAATAAGTGACCGCCGCGATGCCTCCGTCCCGTACGAACCGTTCGATCTTCCGTCCGGTTTCCTCCCGGAGCAGATAAGCCATCGGAACGAGCAGCAGCTTATATCCCTCCAGGTCGTCGCCGGAGCCGACGATATCCGTCGGCACGCCCAGCTCCCAGAGCGCCCGATAATGCTGCATCACCGTCTTCTCGTAATGGATGCCGCAATTGCGCGGGCCCTGCGCGTCGTTGACCGCCCAGCGGTTGTCCCAATCGAACAGAATCGCCGTTTCGGCCGGCGTCGTCGTGCCGACAAGCTCGGCCAATCCGGCCAGCGTGCGGCCCAGTTCGGCCACGTCTCCGAACACGCGCGTATGCTCGTGTCCGACATGGTCGACGACGGCGCCGTGAAACTTCTCGCTGGAGCCGCGGCTCTTGCGCCACTGGAAATATTGCACCGTATCGGCGCCGTGCGCCACCGCCTGCAAGGAAGACAAGCGATGCATGCCGGGACGCTTCAGCTTGCTTACCGGCTGCCAGTTCGTCAGGCTCGGCGTGCTCTCCATCAGCATGAAAGGCTTTTTCTTCAACGAACGGAACAGATCGTGGTTGAAGGAGAACCACGAGGCGACTCCCGCGTCCGATTCGGCCTCGTGCCAGGTCGGATAGGCATCCCAGGAGATGACGTCGAGCTCGTCCGCGAACGCGCGATAGTCGAGATCGTAAAATAAGTCCATCATGTTCGTCGTGCAAGGCAGCTCCGGATTGGCCGCCTTAAGCGGCTTTACCTCGTGCCTGTAGAAATCGAGCGTCCGGTCGGTCGCGAAGCGCCGCCAATCCAGGTTATGGCCGTGCACCATCGTCTCTCCGTGCGGCGCGGGCGATTCCACCTGGGACCAATCCGTATACGTATGGCTCCAGAAAGCGGCCCACCACGCCAAATTAAGCGCTTCGAGCGTGCCGTATTTCGCCTTGAGCCATTCGCGGAACGCCTCCTGGCAGTAGCCGCAATGGCATTCGCCGCCGTACTCGTTCGAGATATGCCAGCCCACGACGGCCGGGTGACGCGCATACCGCTCGGCCAGCTTCGCGTTCATCAGGGCCGTCTTCTCCCGGTATACCGGCGAAGAATAGCAGTGATTATGCCGCAGGCCATGCAGATTCCGCACGCGGTTCGCACCGACCCGCAGCACCTCCGGATACTTCTGCGACATCCATGTCGGCCTTGCGCCGCTCGGCGTCGCCAGCCAGGCGTAAATGCCGTTGGCGGCGAACGCGTCCAGCACGCCGTCGAGCCAATCGAATTCGAAGCGGCCTTCCTCCGGCTCCAGCGCGGCCCAGGCGAAGATGCCGACCGACATCGCGTTGCAGCCCGCGAGCTTCATCAGGCGAATATCTTCCTCGAGCACCTTCGGATCGTGAAGCCATTGATCCGGATTGTAATCCGCGCCGTGCATCATCGCCGGCAGCTTTGCGCTGATCGGGGGAAGCTTCCCTATGCCGCCGTTTCTCTTGTTGGAACCGTTATTCCTTGCCATCCTCGCTCATCCCCTCTATTTTGCTAGAAACGCATCGATTTGCGCCTGCAATTCCCGCCCGATTTTCTCGATGCCCGCGGTCTTAAGCTGGCTGATCAATTCCGCCTGGCCCTTGTCCAGATCTTCGATCAGACCGTATTCCAACGGTATGGCGTAACGAAGCATGACGTTACCGACATTCGCCACCTCGTTCTTCACGGCGGCATCGTTGAACACGAAAGTCTCCAGCGGAAAATGGACCATTTCGTCCATCCACCTGTCGTGAATGGCGGCCGCTTCTTCCGGATAGGCGGCATCCGTCCGGTTCAGCGGAGAGTTCCAGCCCCAATTGGAAAACCCCGTGTAATTACCGGCGTACGGTCCGCTGCGCAGCTTGTCTTCGCCGATCGGCTCGTAATGCTTGCCGGCGATGCCGTACATCGCAAGGTCGTGAATCTCCTTGTCGTTCTGCAGCAGATCGATCA
>JAEZZE010000254.1 GCA_023418755.1 Bacillota bacterium
CTCCACCTCCGGCCGGATCGCCCGGCGTTCCGGCCGCTTCATCCACTTCAGGCGCGCGATGGAATGATAGAGGAGATAAGGCCCGCCGATCCACGTCAGCAAATCGTGAACGAGAAGAGCTCCGTTCGCCCATGCCGGCGGAAAGCTCCGAATTTGCCAGAGCACGACTCCCGAAGCCAGCCAGCCGGCAAGCAGAGCCAGAACGACGATCAGATTCCCGGTCTGCTTCGGGCGCCGCCGGATCTGCTTCAAATGCCGCGTCAAGAGCGGCAAATAAAACGCGAGGAGAATGCCGGACATCACCCCTAGCAGAATATGGAGCTGTTTAACCGGATTTCGAAAATAGCCTTGAAGCCAGCCGCGAACGGGCTCCCACGCCAACAGCAGCCCCGTTGCGGCAAGAAGCACGACGATCCATCCGTTCCATCGGTGAAGCTCGGTCAACCGTTTGCCGATTCCCCGCTTGCGATCGTTCATTTCCGCGCCTCCAGTCGTTGCCAGAGTATGGTTATTTCCATTATAACAGGTCTGCGAACGCTCCCGGGCTAACATGGAAGACAAGGGAATAAAAATAGCGTCTCAGCATTTTCCACCGGAACATCTCGGCGATTCTTGCGTCTAAATAGTTACTTAACTGCAAGGAGGAGTCGACTATGCGAAGCAAGTATCCGCTTCTGACCGCGGTTCTTCTCGCTGTCCTGTTGGCCGGCTGCGGAGCCGACGCCAATAAGAACGGAGCAACCGATGCTCCGATTACATTCCCGCCCACGCCATCCTTCGGGATCGAGCCTACAGCCAGCGCAAGCGGCGCGCCGTCCGGCGAACCGGGCGAAGGCACGACGGCTCCGTCCGTTGATAAGGAACAAGCCTCCGACGTCCGAGTCAAGGAGCTTGCGCTCGAAACCGTCGGTTATTTGAGAGAAAGGGACCTCGGCTCCTTGATCACCCTGATCGATCCGGAGAACGGCGTTCGCTTCTCCCCGTATCCTCACGTTGACGTCGACGACGATTTGGTGTTTAAACCGGACGCCTTTCCGACCTTCAAGGATGCGGGCAAGCTGACTTGGGGCGAGGCCGACGGCAGCGGAGAGCCGATCGAGCTTACGTTCAGAGACTACTACGAGCAATTCGTGTATACCAAGGATTTCGCGGATGCTCCGCAAGTTAGCGTCAACCGGATCGTCGGAACCGGCAACGCGCTCTTCAACGTTCCGGACGTCTATCCCGGCGCCTCTTACGTGGAATTTTACTTCCCGGGCTTCGACGAGGAATTGGAAGGCATGGACTGGCAAAGCCTTGTGCTCGTGTTCGCGCCTGCCGATGACGATTGGCATCTGGTCGGCATCGTTCATGGGGAGTGGACGATTTAAAAGCAAAAAGAGGAGCTTTCTCATAAGTATATGATAAAAATAAAGAGCATCTATCTCCTATCGTATAGCGTCGGAAGGAGATAGATGCTTTTTCGACTTTTTCATCGATATTCGTTCGGTACGACCTTGTTTGCTTAGGAATTCCTTCTATCCTCTTAAAAGGCCAGTTCCTTGGCTTGCTCTCCCGAAGCCCTGCCGTACTCTTTGCGGTAAGCGATCATGAAGTAGACGAACGTCATGGCGGCGAACAGCGCGAAGAAGGCGAGCAGGATCAGCGCGTTATCCCGCATGAAGGCATAATCTCCGCTGGAGATCACGGCCTTCAGACCGGATACCGAGTACGTCATCGGCAGCCACGCGCTCGTCGCCTGCAGCCAGCCCGGAATCAGTTCCAGCGGGAACGTGCCGGCGGAGCCCGTCAGTTGGAAAATCAGAATGACGATCGCGACGAACCGTCCCGGATGCTGCAGCACCGTGACCAAAAACTGAATCAGCGCCATAAAGGCAACGCTCGTCAAAATCGTGAACAAGAAGAACAGCGGCACGCTCTGTACCTCCAAGCCCAAACCGTACAGCAGCACCAGATCGGCGATCGCCGCCTGCGCGACGCCGATGAGCACCATCGTCAGCAGCTTGCCGACGAACCAGCTCCAGCCGCTCGCCGGCCGGTTGGCCGGCTCCTTCACCGAATAGACGATCGTAAGAAGCAGCGCCCCTACGAACAAGCCGAGAGAAATAAAGTAAGGAGCGAAGCCGGTTCCGTAGTTCGGAACCTCCGTCGACTTGACGACGTCCAGGCTGACGGGATTCGCGAACATGTCGACGACGTTGTCTCCGCCGTTAACGCCGGCCGTCTTCTCGGCCGCTTCGCTCAGCTTGCTCGACAGCTCGCCCGTTCCGCCGGTCAGCTTCAGCAGCCCTTCCGTCATCCGCTGCGCGCCCTCATCCAGCTTGCCCGTCCCTTCGGCGAACTCGCCGACTCCCTTCCGCAAGTCTCCGATGCCCTGCTTGAGCTGTACCGCTCCTCCGTGCAGCCGCTGCGCCCCGGCCGCCAAATTCCGGCTTCCTTCCGCCGCTTCGCCTAGCTTGCCGCCGAACTGCGTCAGGCCCCCCGCAAGCCGCGATGCTCCTTCCTTCAGCTTAACCGCGCCGTCGGCAAGCTGCTCCTGGCCCGACTTCGCTTCGCCGAGGCCTCCGGCCAGCTGCTTGCTTGCCGCGACAAGACGCTGCATCGCCGCGTCCTCGGCCAGCTCGGGATGCGCCTCCGCGTATTGCGCCAGCCCTGCGGCCAGCTCGCTTGCTCCCGCTTCCAGCTTGGACGCTCCCGCCGCGGACCGTTCCAGTCCTGCGGCCAGCTGCGAAGCTCCTTGCTCCGCCAGCTGCGCGCCTTGGCCCAATTGGCCTCCGGCTTCCGTGAGCCGCGCCATACCGCTCGCCAGCGATTCGCCGCCTTGTTGCAGACCGACAAGGCCTTCTTCCAGCTTCGCGCTTCCGTCCGCCAGCTTGTTTGCCCCGCTTTTCATCGTCAGGGAGCCCGAAGCGAGCTTATTCAAATTTTGCTCCAGCAAAGCCGCCCCGTTCTTAGCGTTGTCCGTGCCGGCGGCGATCTCCGTCGCCCCCTCGCTGGCTTTGCCCAAGCCGTCCGCCAACGTCTCCAACTGCTCGAACACGGTGCGCGTATACGCTTTGGTTACTTCTTGGCTAAGCTCGGTTTTCATTTTCTCGACGGCCGTGCCTCCGATCTGAGCCGCCAGGAAGTTATAGCTCTCGTTCGGCAGAAACCGGATTTGTGCCGGCGTCGGCCGATCGGTCGTCAGCGTCGCCGCGCTTTCCGAGAAGTTCTCGGGAATTTCTATCGCCATGTAGTAGGTATTGTTTTTCAGGCCCTCCACAGCTTGCGCCTCGTCCACGAACCTGTAGTCGAAATGCTTCCCATCCTTCAGCTTTTCGATAAAATCCTGCCCGATGCGCATCTGCTCGCCCTCGTGCGTCGTCCCCCGGTCCGAATTAACGACCGCGACGGGCAGGTCGGCTAGCTTGCCGTACGGGTCCCAGAACGCGCCGAGGAACATGGCGCAATACAGCACCGGCACCGCCAGGATGGCGACTACCGGAACGAGCACCTTCTTATTCCGGCCGATGCCGGACAGTTCCTTGGCAAACTGCTTGATCCCTTTCATAAAGCAACACTCCCAATCATTATGACTATTTTGTTCATTTGGTCACTTTTCGGCAAAAAAAGAAGACAAGCCTTGTGGGACCTCACTCGTTGGCCAGTCCTCGCAGCAGATACAGCTGGAAAAGCTCCGTAATCTTCTCCTTCTTGAGCGGCTCGTGGGCGATTTGCCATTCCGACGCCAGCGCCAGATACAGCTTGAACATGACGAACGCCGTCACCTCGGGATCGCACGGCTTTAATTCGCCCTTGTCGATCGCGGCCCGCACCTTGGTCTGAATGTAGGACAGAATCGCGCTCTCCAGCCGGTTCAAGCCCTCCAGCGCCTTGGGCGTGCCGATGTCCCTCACTTCGTGGGCCATCTTGACCGCGAGCTGATGCTTCTCCCGGAAATCGAGAATCCGTCCGAGAATGCGGTTCAGATTATCGAAGAAGGATCCTCCGGGATCGTATTCGGCTTCCGCCACCCGCTTCATTTCCTGGATCAAGCTGTTCATGATTTCGTCGAAGAGCTCTTCCTTGTTTTCGAAAAACGTGTAGATCGTGCCCTTGCCGACGTTCGCCAGCTTCGCCACCTGATCCATCGTCGTCGCCTTGTACCCGAATAAGGAGAAGGATTGGGCGGCCGCTTCCACGACCTGCTTCCTTCGATCGATCGCCACTTTCCGCTCGCCTCCTTTGCCTTGAAACCGACTTATGACTAAAATCCCATTTTGGTCAATCAGTCAGGAAGTATCATATCACGTCCCGAATCGGTTTGGCAACAGCAAAAAAACGCCGCAGTTCCCGTGCGGGATAGCTTACGGCGTTCTCGTTACCGGGCTTACAGTTGGTTTTGGATTTTCGCTTTCAGGGATTCCTTGCTCTGCAGGCCGACCAGTTTATCGACCGGCTGTCCGTCCTTGAACAGGATCAGCGTAGGAATGCTCATCACGCCGAATTGGCTGGCGAGCTCGGGCTCTTCGTCCACGTTGACCTTCGCGATCGTCGCGGTTCCTTTCAATTCATCGGACAGCTCCTCCACGATCGGAAGCTGCATTTTGCAAGGACCGCACCATGGAGCCCAGAAATCAAGCAAGGACACGCCTTGCGCCACGTTCTCGCTGAAGTTGTCTTTCGTAATCGCAACTGCTGCCATAAGACATCTCTCCTATCCTCAGTGTATAAAGTGATAACACCTATGATGATCGGGCCAGTCTGAACGGCCCGTTCCATCCTCGTCGACCGGCCGGACTAAGCCTTCGCCAAGGCGGTCAGCCTGGACAGCATTCGTCCGATTGTGATCGATTCGAAATACTTCTCGAGCTGTTGATCCGCGCCGCAGAACACCTCGTCCATCACCGCGCCCATATTCGATCCGACCAAGCAGTCGGATTCCGGGTCCCCGCTGCACCATTTCGGCGCCAGCGAGCCGGCGGCGAGCGCGCGATACACGTCGGCCAGCGTCATGTCTCCCGGCTCCCGCGACAGCCTGTAGCCCCCGCCCGAGCCTTCCCGGGTATCCACGAAGCCGTTCTTGCGCAAGCAGCTCATCACCTTGCGGACGCGCACCGGATTGGTGCATACGTTGGTCGCGATCTCTTCGCTGGAAGCCATCCCATCGGGGCGATGCGCCAAGAGGACCAAGCTGTGGACAGCTATAACGAATTCACTGTTCAATAACTTCAGCCTCCCCGGTGATTACTGTAATAATAACAGTTACAGTTGAGGCTGTCAAGTGCCGGACTCACTCGGTATTATACCCCGCCGGAACTTGCTTCAATCCTAGAAATCGATGCGCAGAACCTGCTTCGCCCCTAGAAATCGATGTGCTCCGGGTCTGCGCCGAAACGGCGGTTTTCGTTCAGTCCGTCGATGGCCACGACGTCTTCCGGCTCCAGCTCGAAATCGAACACGTCGGCATTTTCGCGGATGCGTTCCGCCCTGGACGACTTCGGAATCGTTACGGCTCCTAGCTGAAGCTGCCAGCGAATGAGAATTTGCGCCGGCGTTTTGCCGTATTTCCCGGCAAGCCGAACGATCAGCGGCTGATCCAGCCTGCCCTGCATGAGCGGCCTCCAGGATTCCAACTGGATGCCTTCCTTGCGGCAAAAAGCGAACAGCCTTTTCTGCGTCAGCAGCGGGTGCATCTCCACCTGATTCACCATCGGCTTGATGCGGCAGCTTCCCATCAGATCCTCCAGGTGGGAAATGTTGAAGTTGCTGACCCCGATCGCCCTTACGAGCCCTTGCTCGTACAGATCCTCCAACGCCCGGTACGTCTCTTTATACTTTCCGACGACGGGCCAATGAACAAGGTATAGATCCGCATACTCCGTCTCAAGCCTGTCCAGGCTTCTCTTGAAGGCGGCTACCGTGTCGTCGTAACCCTGCTCGTCGTTCCATACTTTGGTCGTCACGAAAACCTTCTCGCGCGGAATGCCCGACGCCCGTATCGCCCGGCCGACGCTCTGCTCGTTCCCGTACAGGGATGCCGTATCGATGCTGCGGTATCCCGCCTGCAAAGCCGCCCGTACCGCGTTTTCCGTTTCTTCGCCGTCCTTGGCCCTCCAGACGCCCAGCCCGAGCCGGGGCATCTCCGTTCCGTTCAGCAGCTCGACCGTCGAATCGATCGTTAGTTTCATTCCGCGTCCTCCTTGATGCCGTATTGGGCCTGATCGTACTTGCCCGCAACCGGATTCCAGCAACGATATCGCCGTCTTTTTCCTATATTACCATGTCGCCTTGCAAAGCGTACATTGTATCCGACCGAACCGTCTGCCATACTAGGAGAAATAGACTCATTCCAATCCGAAGAGGTGTCCGCGATGAAAATTGACGTATATTCCGATATGGTATGCCCGTGGTGCAGAATCGGCAAAAAGAACATGAACGACGCGATCGAAGCCTGGCATGAGCAAACGGGCCAAGAAGTCGAGGTCAGCTATCATGCCTACCAGCTCGATCCGTCGCTTCCTGCCGAGGGACTTCCGTTCAACAGCGTCATGGAGAAAAAGATGGGCGGGGCCGAGCGGCTGCGCCCGATGCTTCAGCGGGTGACGGAAGCCGGAGCGGACGTAGGCGTCACCTTCCGCTTCGACAAAGTGGAGCGCATGCCGAATACGGTGCTGGCGCACCGGATCACCGCCTTGCTTCCCCAAGCGGACGAGTCCACCTGGATCGAAGCGGTCATGAAAGCTTATTTCGAGGACGGCCGGGACATCGCCAAGCCGGACGTTCTGCTCGACGTCGCCGCCGAGCTCGGACTCGACGCCGAGGAAGCCCGGCGGCTGCTCGATAACGGCGAAGGCCTGGAGGACGTTGAGAAGGATATGGCCGCCGCCCGGGCGATCGGCATATCCGGCGTCCCCTTCTTCGTCATCGACAACAAATACGCTTTGTCCGGCGCTTATCCTTCGGCCCAGTTCCTTGAGGCGTTCAAGAAAATCGCCCAAACCGGATAAGGAAGCTGGCAATTGCGGTCGTACCTGTCGGCTTATCGTCTATGACGGTTGGCGATTGCGGATATCCCTGGCAACTTTCCGTCTATGACGGTTGGCGATTGCGGTCGTCCTCCGCCAGCATTTCATCGGTAACGCCGCGAAGAATCTCCAGGAACGCTTCGACCGTCCGCGTCCGCAAGTCGCCCCGTCGGGACAGAATATGAAAGCTTCGCCTGAAGGGAAGTCCTTCGGCGCGAAGCGTCTTCAAGGAGCCGATCCGGAGCTCTTTGCGCAGCGCCCAACGCGACAGCAAAGAGATGCCGAGCCCGGCTTCGACCGTTTCCTTGATCGATTGCGTGCTGCCTAGCTCCATCAGCCGCGCCGGCTGAATGCCGAGGGACTCGAACAATTTGTCCGCGGCGGCTCTTGTGCCCGACCCCCTCTCCCGGACGAGCCAGGGTTGCCTCTCGAGCAGAGAGGGTCCGATTCGGGAGAGATCGGCCAGCGGATGATCCGCTGCAGCCGCGACATGCATTTCGTCTTCCGCCAGCTTCTCCGTCTCCAAGCCCGGTCCGATCTCCTCGCCCTCCACGATTCCGACGTCCAAAGCGCGAGTCCGCACTTTTTCCGCGATGTCCGCCGTATTGCCGATGACGACGCTTGGCCGGATATCCGGATATTTCCCATGCAGTTTCGCAAGCGTCCGCGGAAGCACGTATTCCCCGAACGTGTAGCTGGCTCCCACCGACAACGGTCCCCCCGCATGGCCGATCAATTCGTCGACCATCTCCCCCATTCGGCGGTACAGCTCCCCGATTTCAAGGGCATGATGCAGTACGATTTCACCGGCTTTCGTCAGAGCGACCGACTTGTTGCTGCGGACGAGCAATCTGGCGTTCAACCGCTCTTCCAGCGCCCGGATATGTTGGCTCACCGCGGGTTGAGTCATATGCAGCCGCTCCGCCGCCCTGGAGAAATTCCGCATTTCGGCGACTTCGACGAACACGATCAGAGATTGCTCCATCATCGCTCCCGCCTTATTCATAAGTATTTTATTATATTAAAATAACTATAATTCATTTTCCTTATTATAAGATCGGGAGTATGCTGATTGCAACAGAACCGATAACGGAGGCTTCAGTCATCATGCTTTCTAATCCGATCCGTCCTATCGCGGCATTGCCATCCAATCGTCCGCGCCTATTCGGCGTTTTGCTCACTCTGTCGCTTGCGCTGGCCGGATGGGCCATCGCGCTCATTCCCGGCCCGGCCAAGCTCGGCCCGCTCGCCTGCACGCTGCTGCTGGCGGCCGCTTACCGCCATTTCTATGGCTACCCGCATGCGCTGAACGCGGGAGTCCGCTTCTCCTCCGGAACGCTGCTGCGGTCCGCCATCGTCCTGTTCGGCCTGAAGCTCGATATCGCCGAGGTGCTGCGGCAGGGCTTGCCGCTGCTGCTGAGAAGCGGCGCGACGGTCGTCTTCTCGCTCGCCGCCGTATTCGCGATCGGCCGCCTGCTTCGCGCCGACCGCAAGCTGATCGCCTTGCTGGCGATAGGAACCGCCATCTGCGGGGCGGCGGCCGTCGCGGCCACGGCGCCGCTGCTCCGCTCCAAAGACGAAGATACGGCAATGAGCGCGGGGCTGATTGCCGTGATCGGAACCGTATTCGCGACGATCTACGCGCTCATGCTGCCTTGGCTGCCGCTCTCCCCGGAGAGCTACGGCATCTGGTCCGGCTTGACGCTCCACGAGGTCGCGCATGTCGCCATGGCGGCCGCCCCGGGCGGATCCGACGCCCTGGCGGACGGTCTGCTCGCCAAGTTGTGCCGCGTCGCTCTGCTCGTACCGCTATGCCTTGCCATCGCGGGAGCCTCCAAGCTCCGCAGCCGCCGGGGCGGCCCTAGCGGCGAGGGCGAGGCTGCCGGGGCCGGCGGCAGCCTCAAGTTCCCCTGGTTCCTGGCCGGCTTCATCGGCGCCAGCCTGTTC
>JAEZZE010000296.1 GCA_023418755.1 Bacillota bacterium
CGTAACGGGTCAGCGCGATGACGAGAATGGCCGCGATGCCGGCGATCAGCGTCGGGAGGAAGGCCCATACCGCCAGCGCCCCGATTGTCGTCGCGATGCCCTTGCCGCCCTTAAAGCGAAAATAAACCGGCCAATTGTGGCCCGCGATCGCGGCCAAGCCGCATGCGACCTCCACGGTCGCGTTGCCATCGCCGAGCCACAACCCGATAAGCACGCCTGCCGAGCCTTTGGCGATGTCGAGCAGGAATACGGCGATGGCCGGACCGGTGCCGAGAACGCGAAGCGTATTCGTCGCTCCCGCATTGCCGCTGCCGTGGTCCCGAATGTCGATCTTCTTAAGCCACCGTGCGGCGAGAATGCTGAACGAGATCGAGCCTAGCAAATAGCTGACGATAATCGCGATAATCGAATATAACACGTGCGGTCTCCCCTATTCTTGATCGGATTTCTTACGAGTGAACAGTCTGAGCGGAGTGCCTTCGAAAGCGAACGCCGCACGGATCTTGTTCTCCAAATAACGCTCATAAGAAAAGTGCATCAGTTCGGGGTCGTTGACGAAAATGAGCATCGTCGGCGGTTTGACGGCGATCTGCGTCGCATAGTTGATTCGGAGCCGGCGTCCTTTGTCCGTCGGCGGAGGATTGATCGCGACCGCGTCGGATAGGATATCGTTCAGCACGTTCGTCGGAACGCGAAGCGCGTGCTGCTCGGCTACGTGATCGATGACCGGGAACAGCTTCGTCAGCCGATGCTTCGTAAGAGCGGATAGAAATACGACGGGAGCGTAGGTCATGAACAGAAACTGCTCGCGGATCGAATTCGTAAAATGCTGCATCGTCTTGTCGTTCTTCTCGACGACGTCCCACTTGTTCACGACGAAAACGGCGGCTTTGCCGTTCTCGTGAGCGTATCCGGCAATATGCTTGTCTTGTTCGATAATGCCTTCTTCCCCGTTGATGACGACCAGCACGACGTCCGCTCTCTCGATCGCCTGCATTGCCCGCATGACGCTGTATTTTTCCGTCGATTCGTACACCTTGCCGCGCTTGCGCATGCCGGCGGTATCGATCAGAACGTATTTCTGCCCGTCTTTCTCGAACGGAGTATCGATCGCGTCGCGAGTCGTGCCCGCAATGTTGCTCACGATCACGCGTTCTTCCCCGAGAATCGCGTTGACGAGCGATGACTTGCCGACGTTCGGCCGGCCGATCAGCGCGACCTTGATGACGTCGTCGTTGTATTCCTGGTCTTCCTTGACCGGCAGCTTGCTTACGGCCGCGTCCAGCAAATCTCCGATTCCGGTCCCGTGGGAACCGGACAGCGGCAGCGGGTCCCCGAAACCGAGCGAGTAAAATTCGTAAATATCGTCCATCCGCTGCAAATTGTCGACCTTGTTCACGCCGAGCACGATCGGCTTGCGGGACCGAAACAGCATCTGCGCGACTTCTTCGTCCGCGTTCGTGACGCCGGCTTTGGCGTCGACCATGAATAGGATGACGTCGGCTTCTTCGATAGCGAGCTCAGCCTGCATCCGCACGGAGCGGAGCAAGCTGTCCTCCCCGTCGATCTCGATGCCCCCGGTATCGATAATGTTAAAGGATCGCCCGTTCCATTCTCCCGTTCCGTACAGGCGGTCTCTCGTAACGCCGGGCTTGTCTTCGACGATAGCCAGCCTGTCGCCGATAATCCGGTTGAAAATCGTAGATTTACCGACATTAGGTCTCCCTACGATCGCAATGATCGGTCTTGCCATGTTGTTCTCCACTCCTCAATAGATGCGGCTTCGCCCCGTTTCGGAGAAGCCGCAATCAGAAACAATCGCAAATTTCATCATACCAAAAATCGATCGGCTTGGCTAACGATTATTGCCATTTCCGCCCCTATCCCTCTCCACGATGATGAACAAATCTTCGTCGATCGTATGGGCCGCGCAATCGAGTATTTTTTCCAACAGATGGGCGACCCGTTGCAGTTCCTCCCGGTCCTTCGCGTAGAAGATCGCGGCCCCGCCGCCTGCTCTATCGGGTTTCGTCGTCACGACGCCTACGATTCTAGCCATTGGATCCCGCCTCCGTGCTCTTGCGGTTCGCCTTCGTCGGCTTGCGAACGGCCGCCTCCAGCAGCGGAACGCCGCTTACCGCCTCGTAGGCCTTGTCCGCATCCTTCTCCCGCGGCAGCACGAGAATCCCGAGCCGTCCAGTCGGCAAACCGAGTTTGGCGATCGGAAGCAGACCCGGATCGCCATCGTCCCGATAAACGCCGAGGCGGGTCGACACGTCGTGGAGGATCGCCTGCCGCTGCCCGAGGTTGGCGATCGTCACTTTGGCGTCGTCGCTCTTGGGAGTCAGAACGAAGCCGATTCCATGCTCGCGAATCAATTCCCGGTTTTCATCCAGTCCGACGTTCATCATGTAGATATCGCCGACATACAGATTCGGCCCGTCCAGCTTGACGGGAGCCGCCTCGACGCTGGCGATGTGAGAGATTTTCTTGCCTTTCATGAACAAGTGGGACAGCAACAGGGAGAGAGCCCCCGCGGCGAGACCGGCCCCCCAATGAATCCATTGGGCGAACAGACTCGTCAGCAGAGCGGTGACGATCGACAAGTAATTGCGGCCTTCGAACACGACGGCTATGCCTTCGATATACGCGGCTCCTCGCGGAACAAGCTCCAGGCCGTCTATTGCCGTCAGCGTATTGCGTTCCATATTGCGGACTTCCCTGAACTGCTGGGCCGCCAGCGACAAGAAGGTAATGGCCGTGTAATCCTTATGGAATAAAGCCGGCACGGCGACGGCCCCGAGCGCCCCGG
>JAEZZE010000412.1 GCA_023418755.1 Bacillota bacterium
AGAAACGGACAAAAAATCCCGAAAACGCTCGTATTCGGAGCGAAGATTCTCGATATCGGATTTGCCTTTGTTGGTATGGATTCGGTTCTTGACGGCGCGGATCAGCAAATTTTTAGGCGTATGCTCCAGATCGATGAACTCCAGCAGTTGCGTTCTGTAGCCGGCCAGCTCCAGCAAGTTCGCCCGAATCGCATCCGTCGCGAGAGCCGCGAACCGCTCTTTCAGAATGCCGTGCTTGAGCAGCGGCTGAAGAACGGGCTGGGATATTTGGCGAAACAGCTCGTGCTGGCAGCAAGGAACGGACAGGATAACGCTCGCTTCCCATCCGATCGCCTTCAGCAGCGCCGCGTCCGTAGCCGTATCGCAGGCATGCAGGGTAACGACCATGTCGACGGAAGCCTGTCCCTCGAAATCCGAAATATCCCCTACCGCGAACGTCAGATCCTCCCAGCCAAGCCCGGAAGCCAGCTTGGAACAAGCTTCGATGACGTCTTTCTTTAGATCCAGCCCGAATATGCGAACGGGAAGCTCCAACTTGATCGCCAAATAATGGTACAGCGCGAAAGTCAGATACGATTTTCCGCAGCCGAAATCCACGATATGAAGCGGCTTGCCCCTCGGCAGCTCCGGCGCGGCGTCGGCCACCATCTCGAGAAACCGGTTGATCTGCCTGAATTTATCGTACTTCGCTTTGACGACTTTGCCCTCCGGCGTCATGACGCCGAGAGAGACCAGGAACGGAACCGGCTCGCCTTCCGGAAGAACGTACCGTTTGTCCCGGTTGTGCGCCTGGGGAACGGCCTTGCCCGTCTTTCCCTCTTTGCTTGCCGCGTTCGCCCGGGAGATCAACGTCAGCTCCCCCTTCTTGTTCGCGAGCGCCTGAATATCGGCCTCCGTTGTCTGAATCAGCGCTTGCTTATAGCTCGTCATCTCGTTCGCAAGCCTTGCCGCCAGCTCCTTCGCGCCGACGTTTTCATGGAACGCCTTGTTGTCCGCCAGTCTCTCGAACTGATAGCGAAGCCCGCTCTTCAACTTAACGGGCCTTACGGTCGCTTTGCGCGCGATCGTCCCGTCCTTGCGCTTGGGAGAGCTGAATACGGCTTGCACCAACCGCTCCTCCGCGGCCACTTCCTCTAAAAACGCGATCCATTCCCGTTGATCGACTTTCCCGTTCACGATGCAGTCTCCTTCATCAACGCCGCCCACTGCCGGCGTCCTTCTTCCAACTCGTCTCTCGTCAAACCTCCGGCTTCGAGAACGCCGTCTCCGAATGCGGCCAGTCTCTCATAGAAAGCGGCACCCTCCTCCTCCGTTACGGCCCGGTCGTCCGCTAGCTCGTATAGCGCGTTTTCCGCATCGGAAAATCTGCCCTCGGATTCGTTCCATTGCCATAGCGCCCGCTTGGTCTCCGCATCCGGTTCGTACGGTTCCAACGCCTTCAGCAGCTCCGTCACCCTGCTTCGTACGTCCCAGCCATCGACTTCCATGTCGTTCCGGAGCATGTACAAGCTTAAGCGCAACGCCTTCGCGTATCTCGGTACGCTCTCTCCGGTCTCTCCGAGGTCGTCCAGCAAATCCGCCTCCTGCTGCAGGAATGCCGCGACGACGGCGACCGATTCCGCGTTCGGACTCCCCGTTACCGACAGCATGGACAACAGATCGTCGTCCGACAGCCCCATGGCCAACCTCGACCGCAGGCGCAGCTCCCGGCCGAGAAACTCGTCGATCAGATCGAGCGCTTCCCGCTGCTTCTGCTGCTGCCTCAGCCCCATCGCTTTGCCGAGCGCGAGGCCGGCTTGCGTCAACAAACGAACCAAATAATCCCTTTCAAACACGTCCGGCCCTCCGATTCCGTTCCAGAAAAGAACCTATGCATCCGGCCATCGCCTCCGGAGCCTCCATCATGCCCATATGGCCTACGCTCTCCAGCGTAACCGCCGTCACGTTGTCTCCGGATACCGGGAATCTTTTGTCCGGCGGAACGACCTCGTCCGATTCGCCCGCGAGCAGCAAAATCGGCAGGTCCAGCCGTTCAAGGACGGACACGCGATCGGGCCTGCCCCTCATACCCAGAGCGCAGCCCGCGGCGCCTTCCGCTGACGTTCCGTACCCGATCTCCTTCGCTTTCGCGATGAGCTCCGGCTTGCTCTCCCGGTGGTCCGGGGCAAACAGCTTCGGAACAAGGCCGTCGACGAAAGTCTCGACGCCTTGCGTACGAATCGTCTCCGCAGCCTTCAGCCGATTTTGCTTAGCCTGTTCGTTATCGGGATAGGCGGTCGAATGAACGAGCCCCAGCGCGCTTAAGCGCTGCGGGTATTTTTCCGCGAAGGCCAACGCCGCATAGCCGCCCAATGAATGCCCGAACAAGGAAATCTTCGTCAAATTCAGCTCGTCCATCAAGGCGGCAACGTCGTCGGCGAGATCCTCCATCCCGTAACCCTCCTCCGAGCCTGCGGCGGCGGAATTTCCATGCCCCCTCAAATCCGGAGCGATCGTTCGGCCGAACGCGGCTAGATGGGGGAGCGTCTCCTTCCAATAGCCGCTGCTCCCGCAGTAGCCGTGAAGCAGAACGATCGGCTCTCCGCTGCCGATCTCCTCGTACGCGACGGAAATGCCGGTGGACAACTGTTTTTTATTCATTGGGACTCATCCTTTCTTGGCGTGCCGAGTATCGTTCAAGTCTTCTCCCGTCATCCTCGCGTTCGCGATCGCGTCGGCGATCTGCCTCGCCATTCCCATGACGCGGTACAAAGACGTAGACTGCAGCGTCCAGTAGGGCTTCAGGCTGCTTTCGTTCACGACGCCTTCGATGCTGTACGTGCCGACCGCTTCGAAACCTCCGTTCACCGAGCGAGCGGGAACGAGCGGCCCCCTCCTCGCCAGGAACGAGCCGACGCTCTCCGGACGGCCCAAGCAAGCGTCGATCGCTACGACGACCGCGCTTTCCGGCAGTGTCCGAGCCAGCTTCGGCAACGCGATCGCGTCGCAAGGGGTTTTCAGCGTGCCCCGTACGCCGGCAACTCCCCGCTCCTCCAACAGAGTGCCGACCCATGGTCCCAAGCTGTCCCCCGTCGACCGGTCCGTTCCGATGCACAGAAAGACCAGTTCCTCCCCCTTGTGCGCGGAGAAGATACGGCTTGCAAAAGCCTGCAGCCCGGCGGCGTCGACCCGGTCGGCATCTCCCGGCTTGCGGTCGATCATCAACCTCTCTCCCATCCTCCGACTCTCTTTTTCTCAGGTTACCACTCCGGCAATCGGAATGCCACTTTTGCTCCCGGTCGCCGCTTGCATTATGGACCTTTTACTCCCGATCCCTTGCTTGCGAGCGTATTGCCTCCTCCTATGTTACAATAGCAGCATCCCTATTTCAGCCAGAGAGGAAGAAATCGATGGATCTGACCCAACCGACGCAACAAAACGTGGAATATATGATCGAAGCGATCAAGTCGAAGCTGCGCATGGCGACAGGCTCGGCGATGCAGGCTTCCAGCTTCACCGTCGACAAGTACGAGGACCTGAAGGACATCTACGACATGGTCAATTCCAAGGAACGCTTCAGCATTAGCGAAGTCGAAGCCCTCGTATCGGAACTGGGCAAACTTCGGGGATAGCTTTCCGTTCATGATTTAATCTGATCCCTGCTAGCGCGGACGGCAGTTCTGTCTGCGCTATTTGCGTTTTTGTTTTGGCGTCCCCCGATGGCTCATCCCCCGGTGGCTCGTCCACTGAAGGCCCGTCCCGCTCCCCGTGCTCTTCTTTGCTCGCCTGCCTTCCTTTTACTTTTACCCCTTTCTCCTTCTTTACCCTCTCGTCCGAGCTCCCTAAAATATTTTCTAGCAAAAAACGGGCGGCATTAAAGAAAACGGCCGGGCGGAGGTTTCCCTCTTCCCGACCGTTACGGCTATCAAGCCTTATTTAACTACTTTGCATGGATTACGCCGTTGCGAATCCGGACAGGAACCGATCGAATGCGGCTCGGCCTTTCTCGTCCAACTTGTATACGCCAGCGTCGCGAAGCACCGCATAAAAGATGTCGCCTACGTCGGCTTGAAGCAGGAGCTTCACCGCATCCGCGGATCCGTCCGTCCCATAGCGGTCGACGAGCTTCCAAATCCAGTCTGCATGCTTGTTCAAGGGATGATCGATGGCGGCAATCGCCTTTTCGTCATAAACCGTCTTGCCCGTTAATAGATCGGCAATCTGGCTCAATTCGGTTTCCAGACGTCCCGGCAGCACTGCAAGCCCCATCACTTCGATCAGACCGATGTTTTCCTTTTTGATATGATGAAGCTCCTTATGAGGATGGAAAATGCCGTCCGGGTGTTCCTCGCTCGTACGGTTGTTGCGAAGCACGAGATCGAGCTCGTACGCGCCGTTATCCTTGAAACGGGCGATCGGAGTGATCGTGTTATGCTCGACGCGCGCACCGTCTTTCTCGCCGAAAGCGATAATGTCCGCGGACGGGTCGCCGTAGCCGCGCCACTCGGCGAGGATCGAGGAAGCCGCTTCGAGAATCGCTTGCCGATTGCTGGACCGCAAACGCAGCACGGACATCGGCCATTGCACGATTCCCAGCGAAACCTCCGGATGTTTGTCGTATTGACGCCATTCCGGCACGGGCGCCGTCTCCATCGGAAAAACGTGACGTCCTGCTTGAAAATGATCGTGATTCAAAATCGAACCGCCCACGATCGGCAGATCGGCGTTGGAACCGATAAAATAGTGCGGAAACTGTTCGACGAAATCCAGAAGACGGCCGAAGGTCGCCGGCGAGATTTTCATCGGAACGTGCTCTCCGCGGAAAACGATACTATGTTCGTTATAATACACGTAAGGGGAATACTGGAAGAACCACTCTTCCCCTTGCAGCGTTAAAGGCAGTATGCGCAGATTTTGCCTGGCCGGGTGATCGGGTCGTCCCGCGTATCCGACGTTCTCTTTGCACAGCAGGCATTTCGGATAGTGGGATTGCGGCAAGGATTTGAGCAGCGCGATTTCCTTCGGGTCCTTTTCCGGCTTGGAAAGGTTGACCGTAATTTCCAGCTCTCCGTCGGGAGTGCGATGCTTCCAATACCCGTTCTTCTTGATCCGGTCCATGCGAATGTAGTTGGAGTCGATGCTCAGCTTGTAAAACCAGTCCGTCGCGCGAGCTACGCCGCCTTCCCGCGTCAGCTCGCGGAAACGACGATTCGTCTCCGAGGGCCGCGGCATGAGCAGTCCCATAATGCGAGCGTCGAACAAATCTCTGTAGGTCAACGTATCGTCGGGCACGAGACCTTGAGCTGCAGCCGCATCGAGAAGCGGCTCCAGCAGCGGAACCGGGCTGTTCGGCAGCTTGTCCGCCGACGGCAAATCTTCTCCCGTCGGCTCTTTCACGCCATACAAATCGAGCAGACGATTGCGAGCATCGTCCACGTCAAGCGGATCGATCAGCTCTTGATAAAGCGCGAACGCCACGAGCCTTTCGATGGCCTTCGCCAAATCTTGCTCTTTCGCCTCTTTAGGGGTCGTCGTCGATTCGTTCATGCGATAATCCTCCCCTTCTTACTTCTTGTAACCGCTGGGGTTCGCGCTATGCCACTCCCATGCGCTTTTGACGATGGCTTCGAGCCGGTCGCGTTTCGGCGACCAGCCGAGCTCCTTGCGCGCCCGCTCCGAAGACGCGATCAGCACCGCCGGATCTCCGGCCCTGCGCGCTTCGACTTTTGCCGGGATCGGATGCCCCGTCACTTCGCGAGAAACGTCTATGACCTGCTTAACCGAATAGCCGTTGCCGCTTCCCAGATTGTAGATCGCGCTTTCCCCGCCTTGACGAAGCCGTTCCAAAGCCAGAATATGGGCGTCCGCCAAATCGCTGACATGAATATAGTCGCGGATGCATGTGCCGTCTTCGGTCGCGTAGTCGTCGCCGAACACGGAGATGTATTCGCGCTGTCCGAGCGCGACTTGAAGAACAAGCGGCACGAGGTGCGATTCCGGGTTGTGATCTTCGCCGATTTTGCCCGACTCGTGGGCTCCCGCCGCGTTGAAATAACGCAAGGACACGAACTTAATGCCGTGGGCGACGTCGAACCAGCGGATCATCTTCTCCATCGACAGCTTGGTTTCGCCGTAAGCGTTCGTCGGCAGCGTTCGGTCGTACTCGTCGATCGGTACGCGCTCCGGCTCTCCGTAAGTCGCCGCGGTCGATGAAAAAACGATGCGGGATACGCCGGCCTTCTGCATCTGCTCGAGCAGGCACAGCGTTCCGTACACGTTGTTGTGATAATATTTGCCGGGATCCTTCATGCTTTCGCCGACAAGGGAATTCGCCGCGAAATGAATGACGCCGTCGATGTCGTTCTCTTGAAACACCTTTGCCAGGAAATCGCCGTCTCGCAGGTCGCCTTCATAGAACTTGCCGCCCAGCACCGCGTCGCGGTGGCCTTGATACAGATTATCGACGACGACGACCTGATCTCCTCTTTCCAACAATGCCGCAACCGCGTGCGAGCCGATGTAGCCCGCTCCGCCCGTAACCAATACCGCCATCGCTTACGCCTCCCCTTTCAGTTCTCCGACTCCGTCTCCGATGTCGCATACGTAGAACGCCGGCTTAAGTCCGGTAGCGGACTCGTACTTGCTGCCCACTTCGGAAATAAACCGCTCCACGGAATCCTGATGAACAAGGGATACCGTGCATCCGCCGAAGCCGGCTCCCGTCATGCGCGAGCCGAGCACGCCGGGTACCGAACGCGCCGCATCGACCATCGCGTCGAGCTCGTCTCCCGTCACCTCGTACAGGTCGCGAAGCGAATCGTGCGAAGCGTTCATCAATTGGCCGAAAGCGGCCAAATCGTCCTTGTTCAGCACTTCGATCGAACGGCTGACGCGATCGATTTCCTCCACGACGTGGCGCGCGCGGCGGCGAACCGTATCGTCCGCGATCAGATGGGCGTTATCCTCGAACTGCCGCAGAGTCAGCTGTCCGAGCAGCGTCAACTCCGGGAAAGCGGCGCGAAGATCGCGGACCGCCTGCTCGCACTGCGCGCGGCGCTCGTTGTACTTGGAATCGACCAGTCCGCGGCGTTTGTTCGTATTGCCGATAACCAGCTTGTAATCGCCGGAGCGGAAAGGCACCAGCTCGTATTCCAGCGAGTCGCAATCGAGATGAATGGCATGGTCCTTGCGGCCGTTGGCCACCGCGAATTGATCCATGATGCCGCATTTGACGCCGATAAATTCGTTTTCCGCGTGCTGCGACCAGAGCGCGATCTGTACCGTATCCGTCTGCTTGCCTTCCATAGTCAGCAAGGCGTACGCCGTTACGACTTCGATGGAAGCGGAGGAAGATAATCCCGAGCCGTTCGGAATTTCTCCATGATACAGAAAGTTATATCCGCGGCTCAGCTCGATGCCGCGCAGTTTCAATTCCCATACGATGCCTTTCGGGTAATTCGCCCAGTCGTCCTCTTCGTTGAACTCGATTCCGTCCAGGGAAACTTCCTTCTCCGCCGGGAAGTTCGTCGACGCGAAGCGGAGCTTGCGATCCCCCCGGGGGGCGATCAGCAGGGTCGTGCCGAACGTGAGCGCCGCCGGGAAGACGGCTCCTCCGTTGTAATCGGTATGCTCGCCGATCAAGTTGACCCGCCCCGGCGCCTGGAACGCCGATAGGCTTGAAGCGTCCCCGCCGAATTGCTCTATGAACCGCTTTTTCAACTCCGTTAGCTGTGCCATAAGGAATCCCTCTCTCCTGCGAATTGTTCTTCGTTTGATCCTATTATAGCGATAACCTTCGGAAATCCGAAATGGTATGAAATGCTCTTCGCATGGAGAAATGTGACTTTCGCAAGGTTAAAGTCAAAGTCGGCGTGGTATAATCAGGGGGAGATAAGGAGGCGTTATGATGGCCAAGCCCGCAACCTATCGCGTCGCGTCCAATCCTTCGGGCTTCCGTAAAGGCGAGCTGACCGTTCTGTTCGCCGGGGATAGCCAGACGATGCCGGCTCACCGCATCGGCCCCAAGGTGGTCGACTACTATTTGCTTCATCACGTGCTGTCGGGCAAGGGATTATTT
>JAEZZE010000451.1 GCA_023418755.1 Bacillota bacterium
ACATACCACCGGGAAAGATGAGAGGCCAATGATGATCAAACCTCGTTCCGCAACGTTCGCCTACAAGCTTGCAGGCAGCATCGTCGTTTTCGTCCTATGTTTCGCGATTTCCTTGATTTTCGGGGCCGCGGAAACTACTTTTCAGGATCTGTGGCACGCGCTTACCGGCCGCGGCATGGGAGACAAGGCGCTGATGCTGCGCGAAATCCGCATCCCCCGCGAAGTCGGCGCGATTCTCGTCGGCGCCGCTTTTGCCGTATCCGGGGGCGTCATGCAGGGGGTCACCCGCAATCCGTTGGCCGATCCCGGGCTGCTCGGACTAACCTCCGGAGCCAATCTCGCGCTGGCGGTAAGCCTTGCGTTCATTCCCGGTTTGAACTATTTCGGAATCATGATCGCCTGCTTTATCGGGGCAGCACTCGGCGCGGCGCTTGTCCTCGTTCTCGGATCGATGCGGCGGGGAAGTCTCTCCCCGATTCGCATCGTGCTGGCCGGAGCGGCGGTGTCTGCCTTCCTGCTTGCCGTTGCCGAAGGACTCGGACTTATTTTCAAAATTTCCAAAGACGTCTCCATGTGGACGGCGGGCGGCTTGATCGGCACGACATGGGGCCAGCTTCAGGCGATCGCGCCGGTTATTGCCGTCGCGCTCATCGTTACCCTGTTTCTGTCCAATCAGGTAACCCTCCTCAGCCTCAGCGACGAGGTAGCTACCGGCCTTGGGCAAAAACTCGCGCGGACGAAAGCGATCCTATTCGTCCTTATCGTTCTGCTGACCGGCGCCTCGGTCGCGCTCGTCGGAAGCATGGCCTTCGTCGGACTCATGATCCCGCATATCGTCCGCAGATTCGTGGGCACGGACTACCGCTACATCCTTCCCTTTTCGGTATTCGCGGGAGCCTCGTTCATGCTGCTCGCCGATACGATCGGCCGCACGCTCAATTCGCCGTACGAGACGCCCGTAGCCGCCGTCGTTTCGATGCTGGGCTTGCCCTTCTTCCTGTTCGTCGTACGCAAAGGAGGCAAAGCTCTCTCATGACCGCTTCCAAGCATCCCTCCCGCAGGCTGATTCGGATTCTGCTGATCGGCGCGGCTCTCATCGTCGTCACGGCCATTGTCGGCATGGGTATCGGACGCTCTTCCGTATCCTTCGATCGATTGATTCCGATTCTGTTCGGACAGGGAACCTTCAAGGAAAATTTCGTCGTGTTTTCTCTGCGGATGCCGCGCATCGCGATCACCTTGCTGGCCGGAATGGCGCTGGCTCTGTCCGGCTCGATCCTGCAGAGCGTCACCCGCAACGAGCTGGCCGATCCCGGCATTATCGGGATCAATTCCGGCGCGGGCGTCGGCGTCGCGATCTTCTTCCTGTTTTTCCCGATCGACGTCGGATCGTTCGTCTACGTGCTTCCGCTGGTCGCATTCGCGTCCGCGGTCGCTACCGCCATTTTGATCTACGCGTTCTCTTACAGCCGTTCCCGCGGTCTTGACCCGATCCGGCTCGTGCTCGTCGGCGTCGGCTTTTCCTTGGCGCTGTCCGGGATCATGATCGTGCTAATCTCTTCCGCGGACCGCCAGAAGGTCGACTTCATCGCGAAATGGATTGCCGGCAACATCTGGGGAACGGACTGGCCGTTCGTATGGGCGCTGCTTCCGTGGCTCGCGCTGCTCCTTCCGTTCGCCCTGTTCAAAGCCGTCCGCCTGAATCTGCTCGGACTGAGCGACGCTTCCGCGATCGGCGTCGGACTGCGGCTCGAAAAGGAGCGCATCGTGCTGCTGCTGGCGGCCGTCGCTTCCGCCGCCGCGGCCGTGTCCGTAACCGGGGGCATCGCGTTCGTCGGCTTGATGGCGCCGCATATCGCCAAAGCGCTGGTCGGCCCGCGAAATCAGTTTTTCATCCCTGTCGCCGTCCTGCTGGGCGGATGGCTGCTGCTTCTGGCCGATACGATCGGACGGAATCTCGTCGATCCGTCGGGACTGCCCGCGGGCATTATCGTATCGCTCATCGGAGTTCCGTTCTTCGCCTATCTGCTGCTCAAGAAGTGACCAAGCAGGAGGCAGGAGCCGATGTCGACGGAACCGATGTAGGAATAGCATCGACGCGGACTCGGACGTTCCTCCGTTAGGAGCTCGTCCGAGTCCGTTCGTTTTTAGCCGTAATGATATGGTACGTCCCGCTCTTCTCCTCATGAATCAGCCTGCGGTTCCGGTTGAACAGGCAGCGCAAGAAGTGAACGGCAATCGCCATGTCGAAAACGAATAAAACAAACGCGAACAGCAGCATGAGAATCGGCGAGATCGCATGTACGCCCGACCGAACGAACGCCACGTTGGCTCCCCCTGCCAGCAAATAGAGCAGTCCGTACCTGGCGGCCAGTTCTCCCAGGGCAATCCGCTCTCTCTGTCCCTTCAGACGAATCCGCACCAGCCACTTGCCCGCCGTCAATCCGTTGGTCATATACGGAAGCATGATAAAATACGCGACAACGATCACCACGTAGGAATAGGGAACCCGAGCGACAGACAGCAGGACAAAGATTGGAAGCAACATCGCCCAATCGAACAGGAAGGCGATCGCTCTTTGCGTATAGGTGACGCGTCTTTGGGACAGATCCGTGCGCTCATCCAGCTTGTCCGTCCGGGGCAGCCACCTGCCGAGCCACTCGGCGAACACGAAACCGATCATTCCTCCCGCCGCGTTCGTCATCAAATCGTCCACGTCGAACAGGCGGTACGGATAATCGTAGATCCCGTAAATGCCGGTAACCTGCGTAATCTCGAAAAACAGCGACAGCCCCAACGCGCACAGCAGGCAAACCGCCCACCGCGTCCGAAAATAATGGCGCATGAACATCCCGAACGGAACCGTAAGCAGCACATTGAACACGACCTGAAGAAAAGCCCTCTCCGTCAGAAGACGAACATAGGTCGACGGATCCTCCAGTTTCGCCCCGGTCTCCCTGACGATATCCGTGACAAAATGAAACGGAATCCACTGCGCATAAGATTCCGCCATCGGCGGCGAGTTGTGAATCGATTCCGGAAGGGGCAGGATGATCAGGTAAAATGCGTTCATCAGATACAGCAAAAACAAATACAGGATCAACGCCCTGTACTTATGAATGTATCCGTGCCTGCGATATTGCACGACCAGGAAAGGCAGCGTGAATAATGCCGCCGCGATCGGAAACGTGTAGAAAGCATAGGAAATCGGAAACAAATAGAAATCCAGCATCGGAACATCCCCTGTCAGAATGTCGGTCCAGCTCTCATTTCCAAATTATGCCTCACTCCCGCATCGAGTTCAACTCTTGTAAAAAATAGCTGCTGTTGACGGAGCTCATCGGCAATGGCGGTTGTGCGTGGTGCTGTTAACTACCCGCTACATTACGCATCGTTATGTCATTCTATCTTCGCCCGTTTAATAAAGAAACCGATTGCCAATGCGACTAAAGATAGAATGAAGCCGGTAATAAAGGCGTCTTGCATGCCTGCGACAAAACCGTTCACTGCTTCGGCCGGAGAATTCGGGTCCTCGGACGCAATCTTATAGGATTTCGTTCCGGATGACATAATACTGATGAACAAAGCGGTGCCCATTGCGCCGGCCACTTGCTGCAGCGTATTGATGATCGCCGTTCCGTGCGGGTATAGATGACGAGGCAGTTGATTCAGCCCCGTCGTTTGCGCCGGCATCATCGCCATCGAGAATCCGGTAAGCAAAACGATATGAAGGACAATGACAACCCCTACGCCCGTGTTGCTTCCGACTCCGATGAACAGCCAGGTAGACAGAGCAACCAAAACGAGACCCGGAATAACCAGAACCCGCGGACCGAATTTATCGAACAGCTTGCCCGAAACCGGCGCCATAACGCCGTTAAGAATGCCACCCGGCATTAAAGCTAACCCTGAACTGAACGCCGTCATGAGCAATGCCGTCTGAAGATATAACGGAAGCAAGATCATAGCGGCAAATATCGTCATCATTAGCAGGAAAATGAGCGCCATGGCGAGCGTGAACAGAGGGTATTTGAAAACCCGAAGCTCAAGTATGGGCTCCTCGACCACCAACTGGCGCCGAATGAACAATAGAAGCGCTACGCCCCCCGCGAAGATCGTCCCATACACCTCCGGTTCCGACCAAGAGCTTATGCCCGCTTCACTGAATCCGTACACGATTCCTCCGAAGCCGATGCATGAAAGCAGAATAGAAGCGATATCGACACCGGGTTTCGTCAATTCGGATACGTTTCTCAGATAGATGCCCGCAAATACGATAGAAAACGCTTCGAGTGGGAGTACTAAATAAAACAGCCACCGCCACGACAACGAGTCGATGATCAAGCCCGACAGCGTCGGCCCGATTGCGGGAGCGAACATGACGACAAGACCGATCAGCCCCATCGCTCCTCCTCTTTTTTCCGGTGGGAAAATAACGAGAATCGTGGTCATCAATACCGGTAACATAAGCCCTGTACCCAGTGCCTGAATGATCCTTCCGGCTAAAAGCATGCCGAACCAAGGAGCCAACGCGCAAACAACCGTCCCCGACAGAAAGATCGACATAGCGGACAAAAACATTTGTCTCGTCGTAAACCATTGCTGAAGCAATGCCGTAACCGGAACTAGAATGCCGATGACAAGCATATAGCCGGTAGACAACCATTGAACGGTCGAAGCCGTTACGGCGAATTGTCTCATCAGCTCCGGATAAGCAATATTCAACAACGTTTCGTTCAAGAGGGAGACAAACGCGCCAATTATCAACGCGGCAACGATAGGGCCTCTCTTTCCCCCTCCTCTATCCTCGGTTGAAGCTCCATTTCCTGCAATTGCCGTGCCCATCCTTTTTTCCCTCCTCGAAATCATGGCCGTTGTTGCCTCCAATAAGTCAGCTCTGCCTTATCTCCACTCATTATAGGGATATAGAAAAAAATGTATATCGGCTTAGCTCAGGAAGGATAATCGTGATCGAACGCTAGAAAATCGAACATTCGTTTGATATAATCTAACCAAACGTACGTTCGGGAGATGAGCGATTTGGCTACTCAACCTGCTATTACCCTCGCGCAATATCAAAAGCATTTCCTTACGGAAGAGTCTTGCTTCGACTATCTTTACAAAATGAAGTGGCCCGAAGGTTATCGGTGTTCTAAATGCCAGCACGACGATTGTTATACTCTGACGACTCGCAACCACCCTTTTTACGAATGCAAAAATTGCGGCAACCAGACGTCGCTCACCGTCGGCACCATATTCGAGAAGACAAGAACCGATATCACCGTTTGGTTCGCGGCGATTTTTATCGTCGTTCAAGATAAGGACGTAACTACGGCAGCGATCGCGAATGAATTGGAAATCAATTATGAAACGGCATGGACGATCGTGCGAAAAATCCGTAAAGCCTTGGCGAACCCGAAATGCATCGCAAACGCACCCGATTTGTGAAGTTTGCGGTTGTACATTCCCGCAAGGGGTCAGTCATAGAGAAAAACAACCATCGACGACTATGAAAGTCGGCAATGGTTGTTAGTGGCAAACCGGATTACTTGTCGATGTTCCCATCATCGCTGTATGGGCGAACGATATCGAATCCGTTCACGGCCATTAACGCTTGCGGGCGACCACAGCTAACCGCCCGTTTTCGGTAGAGTATTCGCAAGTAGACAGTACAATAAGCTGATCGCCGTACTGAGCGGTCACACCCGTATCATAAAGAGCGAGTTTTTTTATGTTCTCAACATAGGAATCGAACTCGGCGGGCGATCCTGTCTTCTCAACCTGATAGTACTTAAAGACGTCGTCCGATTTGCGATACACCTCAGAGAGAATAACGGCCACAATCTCGTATTCCGCCTTCTCGTATAGGGTGTCGAACCGGATCGTAGAATGCTCCTTATAGTAGCTTTCTTTTTTGTAATTCAGCAAATCCGCAAACATCAAGCCGCTTTTCATGTTATGTCCGTGAAGCAGCAAGACGTCCGAATCGTCTATCCGGTTCTTAGCGTCCAGAAAGGGGAGTCCGTTTTTGTTCTCCTTCTTATCGAAATCATGATCCAGATAGTACTCCTCGTCCTGCGGATTCTGCATGACCGGATAGTCGATTCGCGTGTCGTCAATGGTCAGCCAACCAATGATATCCGGGTTTCGATCGTATAGCTCCCGAAACTCCGGAAGCATGACCGGCTCGCTCGCCTGCTTGATCGAAAGCGAGGGGGCTTGCACATCCCCGCCCGTGTCCGATCTCGTTTGTTCCAACTGCCGTGTCAGCTCGTCGATCTGCTTCTGGGCCTGATAATCCCGTATGAGATTCCTCGCAAGGCCTGCCGCGGCAAAGACCAGCAGAAGAACGGAAAAGGCGATAAGTATTTTTTTTATTTTGGTCATCTCTTATCGCCCTCCCCGCATTAGTCGATCTTTTTCTTTCGGAATGGCCTAGCGATTCGGAGTCCGATCAAGGCGATCAGCGCCAGCGCCATGTAGAAGGTCGAAGTGGTGCCGCTGTCGCCTGTTTTCGGAACATCGTCCAGCTCGTCATCTTCAGGCGGCCGGGCATCAATTCCGTCGCCATTTCCGTTGTTGCCGCCAGGCGGATTGACATTGTCGGGTCCGTTGTTGTTGCCGCCGGGCGGAATGCCGTTGTCGGGTCCGTTGTTGTTGCCGTCGGGC
>JAEZZE010000090.1 GCA_023418755.1 Bacillota bacterium
AGCGAGCTTAACGTGCCGTCTTCTTCGACCTGATAGACCGACATCTTCTCTCCGTTAACCGTCAGTTCGATAAAGCAACTCCAGCAATAAAATTGATGGGAACCGATTTTACCGATATCTTTAGAACTGCAATTCGGACATCTCATCATCCGTCTTCACCTGTCACTTTCCGCGTAGGCTCTCTCGTCAGTATCCGTTCGTAAGACGCCGGCACCAGAATCGCATCGTTGCCCAATGTCATCTTATCCGGCGCTTCGGGCAGAATCAGCTTCCGCCTTCCTTCCAGCACGTCCGCGAGAAAACCGTCCGTCAACTCGTATCCTATTATTGGTGTACCCTCGGAAGTCTTAAAATAAACATCCGATACTTTGCCTAAATACTGCCCTTCGATCGTATAGACTGGCATATCCTTCAGCCGGACGACTCCGGAGTGGAACGTCCGCAGCAGCTCATTGCCGTTAATGGACGCGATAGCCGCACCGTTGCGAATCAACAAAGCGTCTTCGCCGAGATGAACGATATCTTTCCAGTAGACGATTTTGGACAACTTGCGGAACAGTCCGGAGCGCGTGTACCTGTCCAACACGACGCCGACCAACCGCCAAAATTCGTCGAACCATAAGTCTTTGATTTTCCCGACGCTCTTGCCGCTCTCGAGCAGCACCGGCAAACCGAGAACGCGCTCCACTTGGAACATGAGGGCTCCTGACTTCAGCGTCTTGTAATGTATTACGCATAACGCGCTGAAATAGTTGCAATAATTTTCGCCATTTTTTTGGCCTGTTCCGTAGTATTGCCCAAACCGAAGCTGAAACGTACCGCGGAAGCGATTCTATCGGAAGGAAGTTTCATGGCCTCAAGCACATGAGAAGGTTTCAGGGAGCCGGAATTGCAGGCGGAACCGCCGGAAGCGGCTATGCCGGCGAGATCCAAATTCATCAGCATGCTTTCGGAGGAAATGCCGGGAAAACTTACGTTCAGCACATGGGGAAGCCGGAATTCCGGATGACCGTTCACGACGAAGCGCTCCGATCCGATATGCGCCGACAACTGACGCAGCGCCTCCGCCCTTACGTTCTCCGCGTGTTCCCAGCGGCTTCGGCGCTGCGAACGGACGATGCCTGCCGCGGCGGCGAAAGCGGAAATGCCGGCGACGTTCTCCGTTCCGGCTCTGCGGCTTCGCTCCTGGGAGCCCCCGTAGAGCATGGGCGTCCAGGGCGTGCCTTTGCGAACGTATAACAGGCCGACGCCTTGAGGGCCGTTGATTTTATGGGCCGAGACGCTCAGCAGATCGATCGGCAGCTCGCGAAGATCGAGCGTCAGGTAGCCGAACGCCTGCACCGCGTCGACATGCATCAAAGCCTTATGGCGGCGCGCGAGCTCGCCGATCTCGGCGATCGGCTGCAGCGTGCCGGTCTCGTTATTGCCGGCCATGACGCTGACGACGGCGGTATCGTCGCCGATCGCCGCCCGAGCGTCCTCGAGCCTGACCCGCCCGAATTCGTCCACGGGAAGAACCGTCAGCTCGAACCCTTCGGCTTCCAGCCGGCGGCAGACGTTCAGCACCGCGTGATGCTCTACTGCCGTCGTGACGATACCGTTGCGTCCTTTCTTGCGCTGGGCCAGCGCGGCTCCGAACAGCGCGGCATTATCGCTCTCGGTACCGCTGCCCGTGAAGACGAGCTCCGCCGGAGAGCATCCAAGCTCCTCCGCAAGCGCATCCCGGGCGACGGAAACGCGTTCGCGGGCCGCGCGGCCCGAAGCATGCAGGCTGGAAGGATTGCTGGGACCCGCGGAAGCGGACTCGACGTACGCTTCGATCGCCGCCGGGTGCATCGGAGTCGTCGCCGCATGGTCGAAATAGATGGCATTCAAGCGTTGCACCTTCTTTATAGAACTCGCGGTTTTAGATGTAGAACATGTAGTTGTCGAGCTTATCCGCGCCCTTGAACGTTATTAAATCGTGAAGCGTCGTCGAGTCGAGCACCTCGGCGATGCTGTCGCGAATTCTAAGCCACAGGTCGCGCTTGGCCGGATCGTCTTCCTCGGTAAAGTCGACCGGGCTGATCGGCCCTTCGAGGATACGGATCACGTCTCCGGAGGAGATCGTCTCGGGGTCTTTCGACAGGATGTAGCCTCCGTAAGCTCCGCGCACGCTTTTGACCAAACCCGCGTTGCGAAGCGGGGCGATCAGCTGCTCCAAATAATGCTCGGAAAGACCGTTTTTCTCCGCGATGCTTTTTAATGAAATCGGCCCTTCGCCGAATTTGGCCGCAAGCTCCATCATGATCGTCAATCCGTAGCGGCCCTTGGTCGAAATTTTCAATTCGAACACCTGCTTTCTTGCCGTCAGCATAGATTATATTTGCTTAAGTCCGGTTCGCACGAGACCAAACGCAGTGCGATTGTCGGAATGAAGGGAATCCCCATAATACATATATGTTATCATAACTATTCTCTTTTTGGGCAAAAAAAACGCAACCTATTCAAGAAACGACCGGGCGATTGTGAGAAATGGCGCGGTTTGTGCTAAAATAGATCGAAACCGTATCGCAGGCAGCAAGGAGTGATGAAGCGGATGAGCAATATTGAAGCCTATGCGGCGTCGCTGGAGGCCCGGTTCCCGGATCCGTCCAAGGTACGCGTCGTCGTCGGCATGTCCGGGGGCGTAGACTCCTCGGTGACCGCGCTGTTGTTGAATAAGCAAGGCTTCGACGTGGTCGGGGTATTCATGAAGAATTGGGACGATACCGACGAGTTCGGCGTCTGCACGGCGGAGGAAGACGCGGAAGACGTGCGGCGGGTGTGCAACCAGATCGGAATCCCCTATTATACCGTTAATTTCGAGAAAGAATATTATGATAAAGTGTTCGAGTATTTCCTGGCGGAATACCGGGCGGGCAGAACGCCCAACCCGGACGTCATGTGTAACCGGGAGATCAAGTTCGGCGAATTTCTTCAGAAGGCGCTCGAGCTTGGCGCCGATGCGATCGCGACCGGGCACTACGCCCGGCTCGAGCTTCGCGACGGCAAGTACGAGCTGCTCCGGGGCATCGACGCGAACAAGGATCAAACTTACTTCCTGCATGCTCTGAATCAAGCCCAGCTGTCCCGGGCCATGTTCCCGATCGGGCACCTGCAGAAGCCGGACGTTCGCAGGATCGCCGAAGAAGCCGGCCTCGCCACGGCCAAGAAGAAGGACAGCACCGGCGTCTGCTTCATCGGCGAGCGCAACTTCAAGGAATTTTTAAGCCAGTATTTGCCCGCCAAGCCGGGCAATATGGTCGACCTCGTCAGCGGGGAGACAAAGGGGCGCCACGACGGGCTCATGTACTACACGCTCGGCCAGCGGCAAGGTCTCGGCATCGGCGGCTCCGGCTCCGGCGAACCCTGGTTCGTCGCCGGCAAAGATTTGGAGACGAATACGCTGTACGTCGTCCAAGGGGACGCGCATCACAGTCTCTACTCGGTAGGCTTGACCGCTACCGGCGTCAACTGGATCAATCCGGATGAGCCGTCCGCTCCGGTCCGATGCGCAGCCAAGTTCCGTTACCGCCAGCCCGATCAAGGGGTTACGCTGACTCCGCTGGGCGGAGGAACTTATAAAGTCGATTTCGACTCGCCGCAGAAAGCGGTCACGCCCGGACAAGCGGTCGTCTTCTACGACGGCGAAGTCTGCCTGGGGGGCGGCACGATCGATCGGGTCCATATGCTGGAGCCGGCGGGGGCCAAATAAGGCGCAATGCGGATAAAACTTACCCGGCAAAAAAAGAGGCCTCTCGGCCTCTTTTTTTAACGATTCAACGTATTAAATCCGCTACCCTTCCCTGAAACGTCTCCGACAAAACGACTTCTCCGTCCAAAGTCGCCGATGAAGCCGGATGGTTCGCCGCATAGGGTCGACCGGTCGCCGTTAAACAGGGAAACTCCGCTTACTGGTATTGCGACTTTTAGAGGGTTTACATGCGAGTTCGACGAAATCCGGATTAT
Source organism: Bacillota bacterium (assembly GCA_023418755.1). GTDB lineage: Bacteria > Bacillota > Bacilli > Paenibacillales > Paenibacillaceae > Cohnella. Next base: position 3,991 of record JAEZZE010000090.1, read on the forward strand.
CCGATGCGGTTCATTTCTTCGTCGCTGATCTCGAAGTTATGGTACACATCCTGCACGTCGTCGTTATCCTCGAACGCGTCCATCATCTTCATCAGCTTTTCGGCGTTCTCGCCCTCCGCGGACACCGTATTTTGCGGGAGCCAGCGAACGCTGGCCGTCTCGAACGTATAGCCGGCTTCTTCCAGTTTGGTCTTCACCGCTTCGTAGTCCTCGGTTGCGGTCAGCACCTCGTAGCTCTCTTCGCTGACGACCACGTCTTCCGCTCCCGCCTCCAGCGCCTCCATCATAAAGCTGTCTTCGTCCGGAGAATCGTCGTCCCTGGCGATGACGATCAGCCCTTTGTGATCGAACATATAGGCCACGCATCCCGACTCGCCCAAGTTGCCGCCGCGCTTGCCGAAAATCGCCCGAACGTCGGATGCGGTCCGGTTGCGGTTATCCGTCAAACACTTCACCATAATGGCTACGCCGCCGGGGCCGTACCCTTCGTACATAATTTCCTCGTAGTCGTCCCCGTCCGCGGCTCCCGCCGCTTTCTTGAGCGCTCTTTCAATATTGTCGGCCGGCATCTGGATTGCGCGCGCGCTGGCGATGGCGCTCCTGAGCCCGTAATTGGCTTCGGGATTCGGGCCGCCTCTGCGCGCCTGTACGTAGATTTCACGTGCCAGCTTCACGAAACGATTGTTTTTGGCTTGGTCCGCCTTGCCTTTGCGATCGGCGAACAGCTTGAATTTTGGCATAACTTTGTACCCCCGGGGAACATAAGTATCGATAAAAATCACCAATAATTTTACCACTTTATCCGCCATGCGGTCAAAGGCGGGACGGCCGGACGGGCCGCACGGGGCCTTTTCGGGGCTAGATAACCGATTTTGTAGAACATCGCAACCTGGCGTTTACCTATGTATACGGGCCACGATTACCGAAAAAAGCAAAACCCCCGGTGGATCACCAGGGGCTTTGCTGCTGGATCGTGATATGATAAGTAAGTCCGCTCGCTCGCGGGACTTACAGTTTAACCACGTTGGAAGCTTGAGGACCGCGATTTCCTTGCGTAATTTCGAATTCGACTTCTTGACCTTCTTCCAAAGTTTTGAAGCCATCGCCTTGGATTGCAGAGAAGTGGACGAATACGTCGTTGCCGTCTTCAACGGAGATAAAGCCGTATCCTTTTTCTGCGTTAAACCATTTAACTGTTCCTCTCAAATGAAAAACCTCCTAAAATCTCGCCGTAAGTCGGCGAATATGATGATTATAACCGAAATTACCCACTTCTGCAAGATATTCAAACCGTTCTCGTCCCCTTCTTGACCAGTCGCAGCAACGGGCTGCGAACCGGCGTAAAAGGCAGGCCCGACGGCAACATTTCATGCTCGGCCACGTCCCCGATCTCGCCGATCAGATCGTCCAGGAACGGACAGGGTTCCCACTTTAACGAAACTAGCGGATAGATTCTAAGCTCGCCGCCGGGACGGAGCACGCGAACGAGCTCCCGCACCGCAGCCGAATGGAATTTCCCGTCGAATGCGTCGGCATACAGAAACAGGAAATGGCTGCACAAGGCCAACTCAAACGTATCGTTCTCGAACGGCAGGCTCGGAAGGGACGCCGCGAAATAACGGGTTCGCGCGTCCTCTTTGCGGAAGTCCTCGGCGAACAGCGCCATGGAGCTCTCCCTGATCGCGCGCTGACGCTCCGGAGAGCCGTAATAGCTCCAATCGAAGCCGGCGGCCATCGAGGCGATTTTGGCGGACGCGACTTCGATCTCCCTATACCCCGTCGCGACGATGTCGTCCGCGTCTCCTTCGTAGAAGGGATCGGCGGCCATCGCCCTAACGCCCTTCGCGTGCAAATGCGCGGTGAAGGAAGAAGCTCCTCCCGCGACGTCCAGCACAGGCCCGGTCAAATTCGCGGGCTCCAGCTTAAACATGGCGCAATACTCGTCGAAAGAACGGCAAGTCGAAGCGACTCCCGTCTGCGGATACGCCGGCACAGCTTTTTCGTTGTTCATCGGACTGTTCTCCTCTCGGCTCGTCATACTCGTCTAGGCTCGTCTAATCTCCATCGCATAACTCCCATCCGCCCGCGGCGGATTTCACTGTAGGATCCCACAGACCGTCCGGGTCTGTCAACCCTCATTTTTCCAGCGCCGCGTTGATTTCTCCTTTGAACTCTTCTATGATGAAGAAAAACGGCATTAGCTGCCCTAGTCCAGGAGTGTCCCATGTTCGCAAAGCATACCGTCTATAAACATGACAACTATAATATGCTGACTGTAGAAGTTCAGGGCAAGACGCTGGTCGTCCGCGAAATTTCGGATCAATGGGGCGAAACCTGCCATCGGTTCATCAGCCGCCCGGAGATGATGGATTGGGCCGAGAAGCGGTTCCTGCCCGAGGATTTTCCCGATGGCGAAGCCGGACTTCGCCATGCGCTGGAGAAATTAAAGAGCATCTGATTCAGCCGCAAGCGAATCGTTCGGCCAGTCGGGACACCGTTCCGACTCCAACGACACAGTCACGATAGCAAAGGAGTCCGTCGTCCATGAATACCGAGGCTACTCTGATTTTTATCATTTCTTCCTTTTGCTTGGCGGTCGTGCTGATTTTGACCCGGGATCGAATTCCCGAGCGCATGCGGCGCCCGATGGCCATTCTTACGATCTTTCTCGTTCTGTTCGCCTTTTTCCTGATCGTCTACAACTTCTTCATTATCGGCACCTAGCAAGGGCATACTACTCCGGTAACTTATTCCATGACCGGAGGCTCGCCATGAAGAAGTTCGTCCTGCCGCTGACCGCTTCGGTCGCGGCCCTGTCTCTGCTGTGCGTCAACGTCTCGGCCGGTTCCGATCCATCATTCAGGAGGTTGAATATGTCCATGAAACAAGTCGCAGCAAGATCCGAAGTGCCGCAAGAGCATCGCTGGAAGCTCGAGGATCTGTATCCGAACGAGCAAGCCTGGAATGCCGAATACAGTCAGGTCAAGAAGCTGATCGGAGATATCGGCGCCTATCAGGGCAAACTGGAGGACGCGGCCGCCATCGCTCGCTGCTTCGCGCTTGACGACGAAATTTCCCAGCTCACCGAGCGGCTCTACGTGTACGCGAACATGCGTCATCACGAAGACATGGCGGAAGCCAAGTACCAGGCGCTGTCGGACAAATCCAAGAAGCTCAGCGTGGAAGTCGGCGAAGCGACGTCGTTCATCACTCCGGAAATTCTCAGCCTTTCCGAACGGCAATTGACCGCGCTTATTGCCGATCCGTCTCTGGCCAAGTACAAGCGTTCTCTGGAAGAGATGCTTCGGCAAAAGCCGCACACGCTTTCCAAGAGCGAAGAAGCGCTGCTCGCCCAAGTCGGCAACGTATCGCAGGCGCCAAGTACGATTTTCGGCATGTTGAATAACGCCGACCTGAAGTTCCCTAAGGTGAAGAACGAGCAAGGCGAAGAACTCGAACTGACCCACGGCCGCTACATACAGTTTCTGGAAAGCAAAAACCGGGACGTCAGACGGGACGCCTTCAAGGCAATGTACGAGACGTACGGCAAATGGCGCAATACGCTGGCCGCCGCTCTGAACGCCAACGTCACGAAAAACCTGTTCTACGCCAAAGCCCGGAATTATCCTTCCGCTCTGGAAATGTCGCTGTTCGGGGACAACGTGCCGCAATCGGTCTACGACAACCTGATCTCGACCATTCACGAGTTTCTGCCGCTTATGCACCGCTATATGGACTTGCGCAAGAAGCTGCTTAAGCTGGACGAACTGCATATGTACGACTTGTTCGCTCCGCTCGTCGAGGAGTTTGATCTAAACATCACGTACGAGGAAGCGAAGAAAACGGTGTTCGACAGCCTCGCCCCGCTCGGCGACAACTACCGCAAAGTGCTGCGGGAAGGCTTCGACGGCGGCTGGATCGACATCTACGAAAACCAGGGCAAGCGCAGCGGCGCGTACAGCTGGGGAGCCTACGGCACGCACCCGTACGTTCTGCTCAACCATAACGATAACCTGAACAGCATGTTCACGCTCACGCACGAGATGGGCCACGCCCTTCATTCGTACTTCTCGGACGAGAGCAACGAATACCGCGACGCGCAGTACACGATCTTCCTGGCGGAGGTCGCCTCTACGCTGAACGAAGCGCTGCTGATGGACTATTTGCTGGGCAAGTCGACCGATCCGAAGGAGAAAATGTACCTGCTCACCTACTATGCCGATCAGTTCCGCACGACGGTGTTCCGCCAGACGATGTTCGCGGAGTTCGAGAAGATCATTCACGCGAAAGCGGAGCAAGGCGAGGCGCTTACGCCGCAAGAGCTCAGCTCGATCTACTACGACCTGAACGTGAAATACTACGGCAAGGACATGGTCGTCGACAAGGATATCGAGATGGAATGGGCGCGCATTCCCCATTTCTACACGAGCTTCTACGTCTTCAAATACGCGACCGGCTTCTCCGCAGCGACCAGCTTCGCGAAGCAGATTCTCGACGAAGGGCAGCCTGCCGTCGACCGTTATCTCGGCTTCTTGCAAAGCGGGGGCAAAGACTACTCGATCAATATCCTGAAGAAGGCCGGCGTGGATATGTCCTCTCCCGAGCCGATTCGTCAGGCGATGAGCGTATTCGAAAATCTGATCGAGCAGATGGAGCAATTGACGAAATAAGGCCCGTATACGGCAAAACGTCGGCAGAAACGCGGATAACCTCCGCCCTCTGCCGACGTTTTTTTCATATTTCCAACAGCCGCTTCCAAGCTTCGAGCCGGTCTTCCAGCCCCCGGTAATCCCGCGTCGGAATCGGACTGGTGGAAGGCATTCGCAGCAGCTCCCGCCGGCGAACCTCCGGATGTTCGCCGAAATGCTTGGTCAATTCCGCGAACGATTTCGTGCCGTTGCAGACGATGGCCCGCACGTTCGGATATTCGGCGAGCAGCCCCGGAATGTCGTTCGGGATCGCCTGGCGAATTTCGCTGTCCAGGCTCCCTTTTCTTTCGCAGCTTGCGATCGTATCCCATAGGGCGACGCCGCTGCGAAGCGCGAACCGGATCCTGTTTTCGTACTGTTCGTCCGGCTCCCTTCCGTCTCCGAACAAGGCGTATAGGATCCGCCACATGTAGTTGCGAGGATTCCAGTAGTAGCGATGCGCCTTCAAGGACGCCGCGCCGGGCATGCTGCCCAGAACCAGCATCCTGCAGCCGGGGTCGATCACCGGCGGGAACGAATGAACGATCATCGCGATCCGCCCTCCTTCCTCTGTCCGATAGTCTCCCCCTATTATAAGCCGCTTACGCCGAATGCCGCATCCCGCTCATCGGCCGCCTTGCCTCGTCTCGCATTAAGCTCCTCGCCGGGCTTGCCCCCTATTCTTCGCGCCGCCCGATCAATCGGCTTGCATCTTCCCGTCGTTTGCCCCGTCGATGACGCGCTCCGCCTCGAGCGCCCGCATCCCGGCCTCCAGCACGGCAATGATGCGGTCCGCGTCGTAGACGCTGCCGCGCCACAGTCCTCCGCTGGCGGCTTGCAGCGCCGCCCACAGCCGCGTGTCCTCGGGAAGGCGCGGATCGGGTCGAAGCCCCGGATGGGCGTCTCGTTCGGCCAATAGACGCGCGCCCTCCTCCTTCGTGCAGCGGGCGTCGGCCGTGCCGATGAAATTAAGGCTCCCGGACAGGCCGATCGTATCGATCTCCACCTCGATCAGATCGCCGTTTCTTAATTTGCCGATCGGTCCGCCCGCCAACCCTTCGGGGCCGACGTGACCGATGCAGGCCCCGGTAGAAACGCCGGAGAAGCGCGCGTCCGTGATTAACGTGACATATTTCCCAAACGGGAGATGCTTAAGCGCGGATGTAAGCTGGTACGTCTCCTCCAATCCGGACCCGGACGCACCGCGCCCGGCCAATACCATCACGTCGCCGGCCTGAACGCCGCCCTCTTTGATCCCCCGAATCGCCTCTTGCTCGCTGGTGTACACTTTGGCCGTGCCGACGTGCCGATAAACCCCGTCTTCGCCGACTACGGCCGGATCGATCGACGTCGATTTGATGACCGATCCTTCGGGAGCAATGTTACCGACAGGGAAAGTGACGGTCGAGGTTAACCCCGCCGCCTTGGCCCGGTCCGGGCTCATGACGACGCGATCGGGATCGACGCCGTCCGCTTCGCGAAGACGGCTTCTCAGAGACTCCCGCCTCTCGGAAGCCTCCCACCAGTCTAGCGTCTCGCCGAGCGAAACTCCGGACACCGTCCGAGCGGCGGTATCCAGCAATCCGAGCCTGCGCAGATGAAGCATGACCTCAGGTACGCCGCCGGCAAGGAAGACGCGCACCGTCGGGTGATGCTCCGGGCCGTTGGGAAGCACGCTAACGAGCCTCGGCGTCAGCCGATTCACCTCGGCCCAGTCCGCGGCCGTCGGCACGCGCAACCCCGCCGCATGGGCAATGGCCGGAAGATGAAGCAGCAGATTGGTCGAGCCGCCGAATGCGGCGTGCACGACCATCGCGTTGCGGATGGCGCTGTCGGTGACAATGTCCGCGGTCTTCCATCCGCGCGCCGCCATCCGCATGGCGGCGCGAGCCGATTGACGGCCGATTTCCAACCAAATCGGCTGGCCCGACGGCGCGAGAGCGGCATGGGGCACCGTCATGCCGAGCGCCTCCGCCACCACTTGCGACGTTGCGGCCGTGCCGAGAAACTGGCAGCCTCCGCCCGGCGTCGCGCAGGCCCGGCAGCCCAGATCGGCCGCTTCCTGCAAGCCGATCTCGCCTTGAACGTAACGGGCGCCGATCGTCTGCACCTTGCCGGCATCCTCGCCCTTCGTCGGCGGAAGCGTGACGCCGCCCGGCACGATCACGCCGGGCAAGCCGGGCAGCCCGGCAATCGCCGTCATCATCGCCGGAAGTCCCTTGTCGCACGTCGCGACGCCGAGCACGCCGCTGGCGGTCGGCAGCGAGCGGGCCAGCCGGCGCAGCACGATCGCCGCGTCGTTGCGGTACGGGAGCGAATCGAACATGCCGGCGGTTCCTTGCGAACGGCCGTCGCACGGATCGCTGACATAGCCGGCGAACGGAACCGCTCCGCCGGCCGTCAGCTCCATTGCGGCCTCCTTCGCGAGCAAGCCGATCTCCCAGTGACCGGTATGATAGCCGAGCGCCAGCGGCGTTCCGTCGTCGCGGCGCAGCCCTCCTTGCGTGCTGAGCAGCAGAAACTGCTTGCCGCCCAATTTTCCGGGACTCCACCCCATTCCGACGTTCTGGCTGAGTCCGAACAAATCACCGCTCGGCGCCTCGCGCAGCAGCTCGTCGGTAAGCGGAAGCGAGCCCGCCGGACCCGCGGCATGCGTGGCGACTTCATACAATTGCTCGCCGTCCGCTCCCATCAGCTGCGCCAACTCCGACATCGGATCATGGAGATCCCGCTTCGATTCGCCCCGATTTCCCCGATTTCCCCGATTTCCCGTCTCCATCGCTCCGCCTATCCTTTCACGAACACCGTCTTGATCGAGGTGAAAAACTCGATCGCCGCCTGCCCCTGCTCCCTGGAATGCGAGCTGGACTGCTTCATGCCGCCGAACGGAGCTTGCAGCTCCACGCCCGCCGTCTCCGCGTTCACGCGCACCATCCCCGCTTCCATATCGCGGACGAAGGCCAGCATGCGCCCGATATCGCGCGTATACACCGAGGCGCTCAAGCCGAAATCGCTGTCGTTCGCCGCGTCGACCGCCGCTTCGAAGGACGGCGCGCGCACGAGCGCCAGCACCGGTCCGAATATTTCTTCGCGGAATATCGTCATGTCGCGGGCGACGTGCTCGAACACGGTCGGCCGCACGTAGTACCCGTCGGCCAGTGTCCCCGCCGGAGGCTGATCTCCGCCGATCAGCAGGCTTGCGCCCTCCTGAACGCCCTTGCGGATATAGGACAGCACCGTCTCCCGCTGACGCTCGCTTGCGCACGGGCCCAGCCACGTATCCGGCTCCATTCCGTCTCCGACCTTGAGCTCCCGAACTTTGGCCAGCAGCTTATCGCGGAAAGCGTCATACGCGTCGTCGACGACAATGACGCGGCTGGTCGCCGTGCACTTCTGCCCCGTCGACTTAAGCCCGCCGCTGATCGTCGCGTCGACCGCCAAATCCAGATCGGCGTCCTCGGCTACGATAATCGGGTTTTTGCCCCCCATTTCGAGCTGATACTTCGCCCCTCTGGCGAACGCGGCCATGCCGACTTTCTTGCCGACGGCGTTGGATCCGGTGAACGTAATCCCGTTCACTCCGGGATGCTCGGCCAACGCCTCGCCGATCACCGCTCCGCTGCCGCAGATCACGTTGAGGACGCCTGCGGGCAAACCCGCTTCGGCGAAGCATTCCGCCAGCATAAGCGCGGTCGCGCCGGTCTCCCTGGCCGGCTTGAGCACGACGGTGTTGCCGTATACAAGAGCCGGTGCGGCTTTCCAGAGCGGGATCGCGACCGGGAAATTCCACGGCGCGATAATTCCGACGACGCCGAGCGGCGCTCTCGTCGTGAACATCAGCGCCTCGCCGTCCGACGACGGAATCACGTCCCCGACTTTGCGCATGCCTTCCCCCGCGTAGTAGCGCAAGATCGCCGCGCCGCGCGCCGTCTCCCCTTTGGCCTCGGCCAGCGTCTTGCCCATTTCCCGCGTCATCGTCTCCGCGATCTCGTCCATTCGCCGCTCGACGATCGCCGCCGTCCGGTAGAGCAAATCCCCGCGCGACGTCCCCGACATGCGGCGCCACGCCGGGAGCGCCCTCCGCGCCGCTTCCACGGCCGCATCCACATCCGGCTTGCCCGACTGAGGCAAATACGCGACAACCTCACGGCGATTGGCGGGATTGACCCCCGGTGACTGTTCGCCGCCCAGCGCAGGTCTCCATTGTCCGTCAATATAGTTGTGATACGTCTTTCCGAGTACGATTCCCATTCGGTTTCTTCTCCTTTTGTCGTTGATTGCGCCTCGGCTTCTAGCGAATCGGATTGCTGAGCGTCCCGATCCCCGTAATGGAGATGTCGACGCGATCGCCGCTCCGCAGCGTAAAGTCGTCCGGAGGAACGATTCCGGTTCCGGTCAGCAGCACGGTGCCGTCATAGAGATCGTTGTCCCGAAGCAGCCAGGAGGCCAGTTCCTCGAACCGTCTCTTTAATTGGCGGGTGCTCACCGCGCCTTGCACGACGGCCTTGCCGTCTCGGACAATCGTGCACGAAATGTCGAGCGCGTACGGGTCCCGCACCGTTTCCGCCAGACGGATGGCCGGGCCGATCGAGCAGGAACGGCGCCATACTTTGGCCTGTGGCAAATACAGCGGATTCTCGCCCTCGATATCGCGGGAGCTCATATCGTTGCCGATCGTATAACCGACGATCGTTCCCTGCCGGTCAAGCACAAGCCCAAGCTCCGGCTCCGGCACTTGCCAGCCGGAATCGCCTCGCAGGCACAGCTCCTCGCCCGGCGCCACCGTCCGCAGCGGCCCCGACTTCAAGAACAGCTCGGGCCGGTCGGCGTCGTACACTTTATCGTAAAAGGTTCCGGCAGCCGGTCCGTCCATAGCGCTCCCCGATTCGCGGGCCACCTCGTAATTGCGAGCCTGACGGCTGCGCTCGTAGGTGACGCCGGCCGCCCATATTTCCTGCGCCTTGATCGGGAGGCCCACCTCTAGTTCCTCCATGCCTCTGTCCAGCGGATGGCTTGCCGAAATTCGCCGCTCTACCCATTCGAGCGTGCTCGCTCCTTCTCCCCTAGCCTCATGGACAAGCGACATAAAATCAGGCTGCGGAAGCGCGAACACCTCTCCTTCGTCCGTAACCGCCGCCAGCCGCTCGGCTCCCGCCTCGCGAAATACGATAATTCGCATATGCAACTCCCTTTCCGTTCTTTTGTTTTATAATATAAAACTAAGTTCTGAAAAATGATCATAAAGAAATGAAGATCATTTCCACGGCGAACCGCAGACATGCGGCGAAATCCTCGCGCCGGGAGCAGCGGCTTCGCCGCTTGCTTACGACGCGATCGCGATCTATCCCGAGTAGCCCAAGCTGCGCGAGACGGACCTCGTCATAGCGATCAGCTGTTCGCGATACGTCCGCAGCGCTACGTCATCGACGCCGGATACAAGCGTCGACAGGCTGACCGCGGCCGCAAGCTGGCCCGCGTGATCGAACACCGGAGCAGCGACGCAGCGAACGCCCGGTTCGTTCTCCTGGTCGTCGACCGCGTAACCGTTCGACAGAACTCGGCGCAGCTCCTCCAGGAAAGCTTCCCTATCGGCGATCGTATTCGGCGTATGAAGCTCATAGGAATAGCCGGCAAGCAATTCCGCCAGCTTCTCCTTCGGCTGGTAGGCGGCCAGCACTTTGCCGACGGCGCTGCAATGCAGCGGAACGGTACGACCCAAATAGGAATAACGGATCGCCGCCCGTTCTCCCTCGATTTTGTCGATGTACACCCCCTCGCGGCCGCTCAGCACGACTAAATGCGTCGTCTGTCCGGTCGAGGCCGACAAGGCCGAGAGATGAGGTCTGGCTACCGTGCGGATGTCGATCCCCTGTAGCAGCAGTTGGCCTTTCTCGACGAGCTTCAAACCCAATCTGTACTTGCCGCTGTCCGCATCCTGCGCGATGTAGCCGTGCTGCATCAGCGTTTTCAACAACGAGTGAACCGTGCTTTTGTGAAGGGCCATCCGCGAGCTGATTTCCGTCATTTTCAATTCCGTCGTATACTCGTCAAACAGATCGATAATGCGCAAAGCGCGGTCAACAGCTTGAATAATCGGCATTGGCTTTCCTTTCCCGAAATTGTTTTACATTATAAAACTCGGTTTTCATTTTGTGCTCCTCTTATCATAACCCGGTGTTTTTCAAAAGACAACCGCTTTTCCTTCTAGACTTCCAAATCCGAAAAAGGGGCTGTCCCGTAAGCAGAATCGCTTAAGATAATCGATAGACAAAGATAAGGGTATGTATCTCCCGGAGACTGCCTCATACGCTCCTGAAATCACATTATAACGGGTTTTCCCATTCCCATTTCGGGAGCGTATAGCATCCGAGGGAGGTACATCCCCCTTGCGACTTGTTCATCGATTATCTTTCAGAGCAACTAGCTTGGCTTATGGGACAGCCCCTAACCCGGATCAGCCCTTGACGCTGCCCGCCGTCAGCCCCTCGATAATCGTCCGCTGCAGGAACGCGTAGATGACGATAATGGGAGCCACGCTGATGACGACACCCGTAAAGACGAGCGGGTAGCTGGTTTGGAACGCGTCTCGGAAGCCGACCATCCCCGTAGGCAGCGTCTTCAGCGCGTCCTTGCTGATAAAGAAATTGGCGAGCAAGTATTCGTTCCAGTTGCCGAGCAGGTTGATGATAAAGACGGTCACGAGCGCCGGCATCGTCAGCGGCAGGATGATCCGGAAGAACGAGCGGATGACGCCCAGCCCGTCCACGATCGCCGCCTCCTCCATCTCCGACGGAATCGCCTTCATGAACGCCACGATCAGCAGAACGCTGAACGGCAGGGCGCCGGCCGTATAGGGCAAGTAGAGCGCCCAGTGGGTGTCCAGCAAGCCCAGCTTCTGGACCAGGATATACTGGGAGATGAACAACACGTTGCCGGGAATCAGCATGCCGAGCAAAATAAACTGATAGATCGCTTTGCTGATCTTGTGCATTCTCATGCGCGCGATCGCGTAAGCCGTAGCCGCCGCGATCAATATCGCCGATACGGCGGCCGTTACGGACAGATAGGCGCTGTTGAAAAAGTATTTGCTGATTTTCGCCTGGTTCCAAGCGTCGGCGTAGTTATCGAACGCGAGCTGAACCGGGAATCCGAACGGCGCCGTGACGATCTGATCGTTCGTATCCTTCAAGGAAGAAAAGACGACGAATACGAACGGGAACAAAATAACGACGACATATACGAGAAGCACCAGATGGGGCGAAAGTTTTTTGATGATCCTAGGCATTAGTACTCGATCCTTTCTTGCCGTCTGGCAAATACGATTTGGTAGATCGCCGTGAGCAGCAGCGCGATCGCGAAGATCATAATCGAAAGGGCGGTACCGTAGCCGTATTGACCGAATTTAATCGCCTTGTTGACCATATAGGACGCCATGACCTCCGTCGCCCCCGCGGGACCTCCGTTCGTCATGACGAGCACGATGTCGACGACGCGCATCGCGCCGGCGATGGAAAGCATGATCACTACGGATATAACGGGCATAATGAGCGGCGTCGTAATCCGGTAAGCTCTCTGCAAGCCTGTAGCTCCGTCGATCTCCGCCGCTTCGTTGATTTCTTTCGGAATGGCCAAGATGGCCGCAAGCACCAGCACGATGTAGAAGCCCATCCATTGCCAGGCGTTAGTGACGAGAATGGACAGCATCGCCCATTTCGTATCGGACAGCCAGTAGATCGGCTCGATGCCGAACCAGCTTAATAAGGTGTTGAACATCCCGATGCTCGGGTGGTACATGAAGCCCCACAAAATCCCGATGATCGAGGTCGACAGAATGGAAGGCAAGAACACCGTCGTCTTGTAAAAGCCTTGCAGACGTTTCACTCCGCTGATGAGCAGCGAGAACATCACGATCAAGGGCACTTGCACGAAGATCGAAAAAAGAATGAAATACATATTGTTTTTGACGGAAATCCAGAAATCCTCGTCGTTAAAAGCTTTAACGAAGTTATCGAGACCGGTGTACTTGGCCGGCGTTAAACCGTCCCAGTTCGTCAGCCCGTAGAAAACCGACTGAAGGACCGGATAGACAAAGAATAAACCGTACAACCCGAGCGTCGGCAGGACGAAGAGCAGGTATACATATGGATTTCTCAGCGTTTTGTTCATGGTTCCCCCACCCTATGACGCGAGAGAGGCACCGCCTACCGGAGCAGACGGTACCTCGTCGTCGGCGCTATTCTAGACTATTTCAAAGTTGCCAGTTCCGCGTCCATCGCCTTTTGGATTTCGTCGGCCGCTTTTTCGGGAGTGGCTTTGCCGGCGATCAGGTTTTGGATTTGCTTTTCGAATTCGCCGTTAACCGTGCCCGGAACGAGGGAATCGAAGTGCGGGAACACTTTGCCCGCCGCGGCGTTCGTCGCCAGAACTTGCTGCATGATCGGATTGTCGGAGGTCAGCTTGGAAGCGTCCACCTTCATGGAAGGCAGCACGCCGTCCTCTTGGAATCCGCGAATTTGGTACTCTTCCGTGTACAGGTTTTTAATGAACGATTTGATCGCGGCTTTTTCGTTGTCGTTCACGTCCGCGGAGAAGCCGTAACCGTTGTTTTGGTTGTAGTTGACGGCGGTTTGGTCCCCTTTGCCTCCCGGCACGGCAGGCATCGCGAAGTAGCCGACCTTGCCGTTCAGCGCGCTGCCTACGCCGTCCGCGTTAAACGTGGAAATTCTCCACGTGCCGTCGAACAAGAAGCCCGCCTTACCGGCGACGAATTCGTTCGTCTGGCCCGTGTAATCGATGCCTAGCTCGCCCTTCGTGAAGTAGCCTTTGTCTACCCAGTCTTTGTATTTCGCCAGAGCGGCCACGACTTCCGGCTCCGTCATTTTGCGCGAGCCGTTGGCGACGCCCGCCTGGATGTCTTCGCCCGCATAGCGCGGAATGAGCGTGTTGAGCAGCATGAACGGCACCCATGCGGCTTGCGATCCCATCGCGATCGGCGTAATGCCTTTGCCTTTAAGCGTCTCGAACGCCGCTTCGAGCTCGTCTAGCGTCTTCGGAACCGCGATTCCGTTGGCGGAAAGAATGTCCGTGTTGTAGAACCAGCCTTCGGAGCCGGCGCCGATCGGCAGCCCGTAAATTTTGTCGTCTACGACGAACGTGGAGTAGTCCGTGAATTGCTCCTTGATTCCGAGCTCGTCGAGAATCGGAGTCAGGTCGAGCAGCTTGTTGGCGCGGGCGTACTTCTGACCGTCGCCGGGGCCGCCGAACAAGTCGAAGATTTTCGGAGGGTTGCCCGCGGCCATCTCGGCCGGAAGCTTCGTCCAGCGGTTGAAGCTGTCTTCGACGGCGTCCATTTCGAAGTTGGCACCCTCTACTTCGGCCTCGGCCTTCTGCACGACTTCGTCCAGAATCGCTTTGCGGAATTTTTGCAGTTCGCCGATCTGAATGTGACGCAAGGAGATGTCGAATCTTTCGACGGCCGCCGGAGAAGGCGACTCGCTAGGGCTCGGGCTTGGACTTACGCTAGCGCTCGGGCTTTCGGCCGGGGATGCCGACGGCGATGCGTTGCCGTTCTTGTCGCCTCCGCAAGCGCTCAATACCGAGGACAAAACCAATACCGAGGCGGTTACCGTAACCAGTTTCTTGTTCAACTTTGGACCCTCCCAAATGGAATGTGGTTTATGCTTTCACTCTAATTGTAAGTTCGTTTCTTTCCAAAGTAAGGGAGTCAAACGGCTAACGGGGGGATAAGATTGTATTGCGCCGTTTGTTGAAATTTTCCCCTTTATTCGACGATTACGTCCTTGTCGGCGGAGTAGTCCGAAAAGCCTCCCCTTTGACAAAACTAATGTAGTTAGTTAAAATACAAATATGATTAGTTAAACGAAGGAGATACGCTATGAATAAAACGACGTGGGGAATCGTCACCCAACTCATTTTTATGCCCCGTCTTTTCCCGCTTAACAGCTATCTTGTCGAAGAGGAGGAGGGCATCACGCTTATCGATGCCTGCATGCCGTTCGCGGGCAAAAAGCTTCATTCCGCGATCCGGGCAACCGGCAAACCGTTAACCCGCATTCTGCTGACCCACGCCCACGAAGACCATATCGGCGCCGTTCCTTACTTAAAGTCGGTCTACCCGGAAGCGCGCATCGGCATTTCGCGCAGAGACGCCGCGCTCCTGCGCGGAGACCGCGGCCTGCTTCCGCACGAACAGCAAAGCCCGATTAAAGGCGGAGTGCCTAAGCAAGCGCCGTTCGAGCCCGACTTCCTCTTCGGCGACGGAGACCGAATCGGCTCGCTGGCCGCGATCGCCGCCCCCGGCCATACGCCCGGGCATTTCTGTTTCCTCGAGCCCGAGAGCAAAGCGTTAATCGCGGGAGACGCCTTCCAAACGAAGGGCGGTTTGGCCGTATCGGGCCATCTGAAATGGGCTTTCCCCTTTCCGGCAATGGCGACGTGGCACGCTCCGACGGCGATCGAAAGCGCGACGAAGGTGCTGGGGCTGCGTCCGAACGTGCTCGCCGTGGGTCACGGTCCCGCTCTGCTTCAGCCTGCCCGCGCGATCGAGAAGGCTATCCTAGCCGCCCAAGCGGCCTTGAGGAGGAATGCCGGATGAGAGCCAAAATCAAGCCCGAGACAGTCGTCGCGGCGGCCGCGGACATCGCCGACCGCGACGGATGGGACCGGATTTCGCTGGCCGAAGTGGCCGGCAAACTCGGCATAAGAACTCCTTCTCTGTATAATCACGTGGAGGGTTTGCCCGATCTGCGCCAGAAGCTGGCTTCGCACGCCGCCGCGATCCTCGATGAATGGCTTCACGACGCCGCCATCGGGTATTCGGGCAAGCAAGCGTTCATCGAGGTCGGCCGCAGCTACGTGCGGTTCGTGCGGGAACATCCCGGTCTCTACGAAGCGATCAATCGCGCCGCTTCTCCCAAACCGGAGGAGTTCGCGCAAGCTTCCGACCGCATTATGAATTTGTTTTTTCGGCTGATGGAGCCTTTCGGCTTTCCGGAGGACGAGGCCGTTCACGCCATTCGCGGCTTGCGCAGCATGGTGCACGGATTCGCGTCCCTGGAGTCGATCGGCAGCTTCCAGATGAAGCAGGATTTGATGGAAAGCCTGTCCAAATCGATTACTTATTATATCGATGGAATAAGCGCCGGATATAAGCGATAAGCTCGCCGGGCGGGCTTATTGGCATGCACCGAGCACTGGTGCGACTGATAAGCTCGCCGGGCGGGCTTATTGGCATGCACCGGGCCCGGGCGCGACAGATAAGCTCGCCGGGCGGGCTTATTGGCATGCACCGGGCCCGGGTGCGACTGATAAGATCGCCGGGCGGGCTTATTCACCTGCAACGGGCGCAGGTGCGACGGATAAGCTCGTCGTGCGGGCTTATTGGCATGCACCGAGCACTGGTGCGACTGATAAGCTCGTCGGGCGGGCTTATTGGCATGCATCGGGCCCAGGCGCGACGGATAAGCTCGCCGGGCGGGCTTATTGACCTGAGCTTGGAATGTCTTATATCGATCACAGCCCCTTCGTTTTTTTCGATGGCGGCAGGATTCGACAGTTGTTTCGCGAATAATGGAAAGGGGCGATTTAAGGAGTGACGTCGCATGTATAAAAATGAGTGGAGTCCCGAGGATCTGCTGAGGATCATCTTCGATTATACGGCCAAAATCACGAGCGAGCGGCAATTAAACGCCGTGCTCGTGCATATGGCCGATATGGGACGGGAATTGATTTTATCCGACAGATGCGCGGTATGGCTGATCGACGAAGGCAAGCGCCAGCTCTATACGACGGTAGCCCACGGCGTCGAAGAAATTCGAGTCCCGTACGGAACCGGCTTCGTCGGCAGCTCGATCGTCTCCGGGGAACCGATCATCATCGAAGACGCTTATCTGGATGCCAGGCACAACTCGGAGAACGACCGGGCAACCGGCTATCGTACGAAATCGGTGATTACGGTTCCTTTCCGCAACAACGACGGAGATATTATCGGCGCTTATCAAGCGATTAACAAACTTACCGAAGTCGGTTATTTTACCCAGCGCGATCTGGAGCTGCTCTCGCTCGCCGCCTCATATTCGGGCAAATCTCTCGAATCGGTCATGCTGCACCAGGAAATTCTCGACACGCAGCGCGAGATCATCGCCAAAATGGGCGAAGTCGGCGAAATCCGTTCCAAGGAAACCGCCAATCATGTGAAGAGAGTAGCCGAATATTCCTACGTACTCGCGGTCGCGATCGGCCTGAGCCCGGCGGAAGCCGAACTGCTGCGGACCGCCTCCCCCATGCACGACATCGGCAAAGTTGCCATTCCCGACGCCATTCTGAATAAGCCCGGCAAGCTGACGCCGGAAGAATACGAGACGATCAAGCGGCATACCGACGTCGGTTACCGCCTGCTAAGCGGCTCCAGACGGGAGCTTCTGCGCGCGGCGGCCATCGTGGCCGGGCAGCACCACGAGAAGTGGGACGGCAGCGGCTACCCCGCCGGCAGGAAAGGCGAAGAGATTCATATTTTCGGCCGGATAACGGCGGTGGCCGACGTCTTCGACGCGCTGAGCGCGGAGAGAGTGTACAAGAAAGCGTGGCCGACGGAACGAATCGTCGGTTTCTTCCGCGAAGAGCGGGGAAAACATTTCGATCCCCGGATCGTAGACGCCTTTTTCTCCAAATTGCCGAAGCTGATGGCGATCCGCGAGCAATTGTCGGACAACGGCGGAGAGGCCGAGCTTTTTCCTTCCTCCCAAGACTAGCCCCCCATAAACCAAAAGAGGAGCCGACGCGGCCGATACGGCCGCCCGACTCCTCTATTTGATATATCGATTCGCGCGACGAATCCGCATACCGACTCCTCTATTTGATTTACGTATCGATTCGCGCGACGAAGCCGCCTACCGGCTCCTCGTTCCATCTCGCTTCCAGGACATCCCCGTCGCTAAGGGCGCCGACTCCCGCGGGAGTGCCGGTAAACAGCAAGTCTCCCGTACCGAGCCCGTAATGAAGGGCGACGAAGTCGGCCAGCGTCTGCAGGTCGAACACCATGTCGCCAACGAGGCCTCTTTGAACCTCGCGATCGTTAATCCGCAGGGCGAAGCTGCCCGTTTCGAGCTCCGCTTCGCCAGGGTAAGCCAGCCAGCGTCCGAGGACGGCGGAATTGCGGAAGCCTTTGGCCGCAAGCCACGGATGACCTTTGGCCTTCAGCTTGTCCTGCACTTCCCGCAACGTCAGATCGAGCCCGACGGTAAACGCGGAGACCAGCTCGTCTAAGCGAATCCCCGCTTCGTACGGCCGTCCGACCGCGAACACGAGCTCCGCTTCGTAATGGAGGCTTCCCCGGGAACCGGGCAAGCGCAATTCTCCCCCCGTCATTTCGGCCGCGGCATGAGTCGGCTTCGTGAAAATCATCGGGCTCGTCGGAACTTCGTTGCCCAATTCGGCGGCATGCAGCCGATAGTTGCGTCCGACGCAGTATATATTGCGCAAATCCGTCGCAATGAAGCCTTCAGGTCCGCTCATGTCAGCCATTCCCTTCGACTGCCGCGAGCCAGCGGTCCGGATAATTCGTGCACAATTGGAAAGCTTCCGGGCGGTTCGCCAATCTCCTCAGATCGGAGACGGAATTGACCGTCCACGCATTGACGACGATGGACGCTTTGGCGGCTTGCTCGAGCAATTTCTCGTTCATATGGCGAAATCCGATAGACAAGTACGCGCAATCGAGCTCAAGGAGCCGGTCGATCAGATCGGCAGGGTTCTCGTCAATGATCAACCCTATACCGATCGTCGGAGAATGTTTGCGAACGGCGCGCAAAATCGCGGGTTCGAACGACGTAACGATATGTTCGGCTTCCGCTCCGCGCGAACGTATGACTTCTACCGTTCGGGAGGCCAGACGATCGTAATCGGCGGCGCCGCCTTTCAGCTCGATGTTTAATTTGCATTTGCCTGCCGCCAGGTCGAGCACTTGCTCCAGCGCGGGAACGCCTTCCGTCGAGAATGAAGCGTCCATCCAGCCTCCCGCGTCCAATTTCGCCAACTGCTCGGCGGTGAAATCCCCGACCCGGCCTTTGCCGTTCGTCGTGCGTTCCAGCTCGCCGTCATGGATCACGACCGGCACTCCGTCCTTGGACAGATGCACGTCCAGTTCCATCCACGTCACGTGCGGATAGTCCAGAGCAAGCTTAAAAGCAGCCATCGTGTTCTCGGGCGCTTTGCCGGAGAAGCCGCGATGCGCGACGCATGGGTGCAGCTTCGCTTTCGATTGCTTGTCCATAATGCCCCTTCTTCCGATAAAATGAAATCTGAAGGGCAAGTTGCGCAGTCCCTTCGCAAAGCTTTTAATTCCGTGCCACAATCGCTCCGTCCTCCTCGACCGTTGCTCCGATAGACAGGGTCGCCAGCCTTGCCAGCAGCTCCTTGCCTTCCGCGTCTTCCATCGGCGCCGGCTGCGAGCTCTTCGCGAACATCGGCGTAAACGACAAGGAACAGGCGCCGTCTTTGCCGCACTCGGCGTTCAAGATGCCCGTTTCCGACGAGCGCGCGCTTGTCGTCGAAAAGACGAAGTTGCCGAGGCTGTAGGCGATCCACTTGCCCTTGTAGCTCTCGAAGCCTTGCAGCACATGGGGGTGGCTGCCAATGACCAGATCCGCTCCCGCATCGACGAAGCGGTGGGCCAAATCGGTCTGATGGGCGACCGGCTTATCCTTCCGCTCCTCCCCCCAATGAACCATCACCACGACGACATCGGCATTTTTTTTCGCCTGTCCGATCGCGTCGACCGCCCGATCTGGCGAATACGCTTCCGCGACGCCCGGACGGTTCCTGTCGGCCTTCCATTCCACCACCGGAACGACCCGGGTGACGCTAATGAACGCGACGGTCATCCCGTTGGCCTCTATGTAGGACGGCTCGAACGCTTCCTTATCGTCGTTGCCCGAGCCGGCGTGCTTCAGGCCCGCGTCGTCCAGTGCGTCCATCGTGTCGCTTAAGCCCTGCCAGCCGTAATCCAGCGTATGGTTGTTGGCGAGCGACAGAAAATCGAAACCGGCATCCTTCACCGCCTCCAGCGCTTCGACGGTTCCGCGGAATACGTACAGCTTGTCTTCCGCCGGTTTGCCGCGCACCGTGATCGGGGCTTCCAGATTTCCGGCCGCGATGTCCGCTGCCTCCAGCAGCGCTTTCGACCCGCGAAACGGATAATCGTAGCCGTTGATCTTCATCAGCTCCAGCACCCTGGCGGCCGGGAGAATGTCGCCGACGAACGCGAGCGACACCTTACCTTCGCCCTCGTCGTCTCCAGGCTCCGGAGTCGCATCGGTCGAAGGCAACCCCGCGCCGTCCTGTCCTCCGCCGTCCGGTCCTCCGCCGTCCGGGGTTGCGGCCGACGGACCCGCCCCCGGCTCGTCCGTTCCCGCCGCCTCCGGCTCATCCGTTCCCGCCGCTCCCGGCTTGTCCATGCCCGCCGGCCCGGACGGTGCCCGGGACCCGGTCGCGGGCGACGCTTGCCCGGCTCCTCCTTCGTTCGCCTTCCAGATTGCGAACGCGGCCGCGGCGATGCAGATCAGCAGAAATCCGTTAACGGCAATCAGCAATCTCGTCTTCCCGCGGCGTCTGGCCTTCCTATCGTGATGCGTTTTCGCGCGCGAATATGTAGTCACTTAACCCGTCCTCCTTCCCTGCCCGTAATTATACAACATGGACAATAAAAAAACGATTTTTCCCGCCAAAGTTTGGGAGAAAAATCGTTGCGCCGTCCAACCGGTCCATCCGGTCCACCGCGTCAATCCCGCTTGCTTATCGCCGCGAAGTCTCCGATCGACACCGGCTGCCGGGCCTTGAAGGGCAGCTCGCCGGAAAGCACGCGCGCCAGCGCGGTCATCATCGCCGGCTTGTTCTCGTACGTGCACAAATAGACCGGAGCCTCGGGAGCGGCCAGCAGATCGTAAGGCGTCCGGGCCGCGACCCAGACGAACGAACCGTCCTCGCCCGAGTTCAGCTCGCGGATCAGTTCGGATTGCCTCTTCGAGAAAGCCGCGTCGTACGATACGAATACGACGCGCCGGCCCGCGCTTGCCGCCTTCCGGACAGCGGCCGCTTCCTCCTCCGACGGGGCGATGCCGATCCGGACTTCTTCCGCGTCGTAGCCCGCGGCGCATAGCGCCCTTCCCAGCGTCCACTCCTGCGGAATGACTTCGATCACTTCCGTGCGGGATTGAGGCTCCGCCCAGACGACGACCGTTCTGCCATCCTTCGCAAGCGGCAAATGCCGACCGCCTTTGACGACGGTCACCGCCGCTTCGCTCAGCTCCCTCTGCACCTCCTCGGCTCTCGCCCGGTCGGTCGCCGGAAGCTCGCCTCCGAACAAGCCCTGCTCCCGCTTCAAGTTCCATATCCGGCTCGCTGCCTCGTCGATGCGAGACTCCGGGATTTCTCCCGTCATGACCGCTTCCATCACCGCTTCGAGCGCGGCCGTCTGCCGGGATATCCGGTGGCTGACGAGAATCAGGTCGGCGCCGGCTTTGATGGCCTCGACCGCCCCGCGCGCCACGCCGATCGTCTCGGAAATGGCGTTCATCTCCAGACAGTCCGTCACGATAACGCCTTCGAAGCCCAACTGCTTGCGGAGAAGTCCCGTTAATATCCGCTCCGAGAGCGTCGCCGGAATCGCCGGGTCGGGTTCGAATGCCGGAAAAACGACGTGCGCCGTCATAATCGCGTCCGCCTTGCGCTCGATCGCATGACGGAACGGGTACAGCTCCACTTCGTTTAATCGGTCCGCCCCGTGAGGAACGAGCGGCAGCGCGTGATGCGAATCGACCGCCGTGTCGCCGTGTCCCGGAAAATGCTTGGCCACGGCCACGATGCCGCCTTCCTTGTAGCCGCGGATAGCCGCGAAGCCGAGCTCCGCCACCCTCCGCGGATCCTCCCCGTAGGATCTCACCCCGATCACCGGGTTGTGCGGATTATTGTTCACGTCCAGACAGGGAGCGAAATTCATGTTGACTCCGATCTCCCGCAGCTCCGCGCCGGTCAGCCTGGCGGCCTCTCGAGTCAAGGATTCGTTTGCCGCCGCGCCTTGCGCCATGCCTCCCGGCATGACCGTTACGCCTTCCTCCAGACGGACGACCATGCCGCCCTCCTGGTCGATCGCGATGAAGAGCGGGTGCTCGGAAGCCTCCTGCAGCCTGGCCGACAGCTGCCGGACCTGCGCGGCATCCCGGAGGTTGCGCCGAAAATAGATGATGCCCCCCAGCCCGTAATCCCGGATCAGCCGGTCGATCTCCCTCGTCGGTTCCGTCCCGTCGAAGCCGCACATGAACAGCTGTCCGATTTTTTGCTTAAGCGTAAGCTCCGCGCAGCTCTTGTTCGTCGTCATCCTTCTCTCTCCTCATCCCTCTTGATTCGTCCAGGCCGGCTTATCCGCCCCGGACTTGCTTTGCTGCCGCTCGCGGTATTCCGACGGCAGCATTCCCGAATATTTGCTGAATACGCGGGTAAAGTAACGCCGTTCCGCATAGCCGACCATCTGCCCGACCTGGGTCACGCTCTTGTCGCTAAGCGCCAGCAGCGATCGTGCCATCTCCATTCTTTGTTTCGTCACGTACTCGACGAACGTTTCCCCGATATGCTGCTTGAACAGCAAGCTGAAATAGCTGCCGCTGATGCCCAAATAATCGGCCAGCACGTCAATGCTCAGCTCCGCGGACAGATTTCTCTCGATGTAGTCTTTGGCGGACAGCATCAGCACGTCGCTCGTCTTTTTTTTCATCACGCTTTCCATCGACTGGTCGACGAGCCGGTTTACGACCTGCAGCGTCTCGCGAATGCCTTGGTGCCGGTCGATCTGCCGCCAGATTTCCGCCTCCTCGT
The DNA here is from genome assembly GCA_023418755.1 of Bacillota bacterium. Taxonomy (GTDB): domain Bacteria; phylum Bacillota; class Bacilli; order Paenibacillales; family Paenibacillaceae; genus Cohnella. The sequence goes on from JAEZZE010000090.1 coordinate 26,565, forward strand.
CCCGCGTCATCACCTCCATCTCCCGCATTTCGCGAAGCAGATGGATGCACAGATAATGGACGATCGGAGCGACCCGCTCGAACGAATTTTCCGGCAGCGAACGGAAGCTCTCGTTCAGCTGCTTCAGCGCGGTTTCGGTGCGGCGCCTGTCGCAGCGCTTCAGCCCGGTCACCATCTCTTCGATCGTGTCCCACAGCTGCTGCGACGTATCGAAGCTGCCGCGCGCCCTCTCGGAGACGATGACGCCTTCGTGGGCCGCGGGCGACAAATACAGCGATCTCTGCAAGCTTTTATACGTTTTGGACAGCTGCCTTAGCGTCACTTCCGCCGGATGGAGAGCGACGCGGATGCTCAGCTTCAAATAGCTCCGAACGGCTTGACGCAGCGCTTCCGCCCAGATCAGGCATTGCTCGCGATCGTACAAATCGGGCGCGGAGCGCTCGATCAGCACGCTCCATTCCCCGCTGCGCACCTGGATCACCGAGTACGAGACGCCGAACGCTTCCAGATTCTCCTGCAAAATGTTGTTGATGGCGAAGTTCCACAGCTTCCGTTCCTTATCGTCCCAAAATCGTTCCCGTTTGGAGTAGTCCGCGACGTCGACGAGCATCATGGCGAACGCCAGATGCTCCTCCTGCAGCTCCCCGAGCTTAAGAAACGGTCTTCCGGCCGAGCCGTCCAGATCGGCGATCCGATCGTACAGCACCTTCTCGTAGACGAGATGGAGCATTTGCTTCCATTCCTGCTGCATCGAGCTCCGCTCGAGGCTTCTTTCGCGGACGGCGTCGGCCAATCTGCGGATCGTCTCGACAAGCTCCTCGTAATCGATCGGCTTCAGAATGTAATCCTTCACTTCGTATCGGATGACCGAGCGGACGTAGCTGAAATCCTGGTACCCGGTCATCATAATGACTTCGGCGTCCGGATCGAAACGGCGGAGCTCGCCCAGAAATTCGATCCCGTCCATGACCGGCATCCGGATGTCGCACAGAATGAGCTGCGGCCGGTGCCGTCGGGACAGCTCCAGCGCCTGCTCTCCGTTGCGGGCCGCCCCGATCATCTCGATGTTTAATTCCTCCCACGGAATGACGGCCTGCAGATTTTTCAGAATGTTGACTTCATCGTCGATCAATAGCGCTTTCAGTCTCATCGGGGGCCCCCCTTGCCTCTAGAGGTATCAGACATTTGATCGTCGTGCCGTAACCCGGCGCGCTGCACAGCATCAGGCCGTAACGGCCGCCGTAATGGATGCGCAGCCGGTCCGCGACGTTGCCGATTCCGAGTCCGCGGCGTTCGCCGGTCTCCGGAGATTCCGCATACATTTCCTGCAGCGTCGTAATTCCTCTTGCGGCAAACCGCGCAAGCTGCTCCTCCGGTATGCCGATCCCGTTATCCTCGATGTAGAAGGCGATATTGCGATCCTCAAGCGCGGCTCTAATCTCGATTTTCCCCAAGTACCCGATCCCTTCGAAGCCGTGCTGAATGCTGTTCTCGACGAGCGGCTGCAGCGTGAGCTTCAAAATCGTGCCGCCCATCAGCTCTTGCGGAACTTCGATGGAATATTCGAACAGCTCCTCGAACCGGTATTTCTGAATTTCCAGATAGCTCATCAAGTGCTCGAGCTCCTGCTCGATCGTGATTTCTTCCTTCTGCTGGATGCTGATGCGGAAAATGTTCGCGAGCCGCTGCACCATTTTGCTGACCTTGCGCCCCTCGTTCTGCACCGCCAAAATATTGATCGATTCCAGCGCGTTAAACAGGAAGTGCGGCTTGATCTGCGCCTGAAGCAGCATCATCTCCGCTTTGCGTTTGCGCGACTGCTCCTCCTTGACGTCGTCGAGCAGCTCGGACACTCTCCTGACGAGGCTGTTGAACCCTTTGGACAGCGTCGTCGTCTCGTCGTTGCCGACGACCGGGACCCTCGTGGACAAGTCTCCCCTCTCTACTTGCCTCATCGCCCGGACAACGCGAACGATCAACGTCACCATCCGCCGGACGAAAATGAGATTAAAAGCCAGGGCAAGCGCGAGCGATATCGACGTGATCACGACCATCCAGCGCAGCACGATCGCCATGTCCCCGGACAAGTATTGCCAGGAAGTCACCATGACCAGCTTCCAGTCCCCCACGCCGAGCCGTTGGAGCTGCAAATCCTGAACCGACACGAGGCTCTTGTGCTCATCGAAGGCAAGCGTCTTGCTCTGCGTCGCGACGCTGTCCATGTCGAGGCCTTCATCCGTATCCGCGTAATCGGATATCCGGCGGCCTTCCGGGCTTTTCTCGCTGTCGTACACGATGTTCCCGTTGCCGGCCACGATCAGGAATCGCCGATCGATCTTGCCCTGACTATTGTAAAAGGAAAATATCTTGTTCAATTCGTTCATCTGGAAACGCGTGACGAGCACTCCCTTGCTCTTCAACGTTTCCACGTCAAGCAGCACGCGGATCTGCGTAAACAGGTTGCTCTCCCCGGTCAGATTAACGTCCTCGTTCGGTCCGACCCATACGGGAGCGCCGTTCTTCCGCAATACTTCCCTGTAGATCGGGTGGTTCTCCAGCTCCTCCCTCGCGATCGGAGTATCCTTGGACGAGAAGTTTACGGTCACCTGTTTGTCGTCGTTGCGGTACAGCGTGACCGAATTGATGCCCGGGTACGTCAGCAGGACGCGCTGCCGCAGCTTCTCCTTCTCCAGCAGCTGATAATAGGATTCCGAGCTTCTGGACGATTCGCCGGAGGCCGGGTCTCCTCCCGCCCCCGCGTCGTCGATCGATTGCTCGACCACCTCGACGCTGTCCTCCATCGTCACCCAGAAATCCGAGAAATAATTGGCTTCCTTGATCATGTTGTTGATGTTGCGGCCGATGGCCTTGAGCGTAAGCTCGGTCTGCTCGGCGTACTTCTCCTCCGTCACTTTCTGCGACACCAGATAGGAGACGCTTCCCAGCACGAACAACGGTACGAGAATAAAAGCGATAAAGGCGGCGAAAATGCGTTTGCTCAAGCTCATCTTTCGATGTCCGTCCTCTCGGGTAGGTTGATCTCATTATAGCAGGAGGAGAAGCCGTTAAGCCCGAACGGCTCGAAAGTCGTACTCTTCTTCATTATAAAAAGCCGCGGCGCGGCCTATAAGATGCCATTCTCACAATCAAGGGATAAAAATGGACAGTCGAGCCCTAACGCCGCCGGTCTTCGGCGCGGGAGTTAACGTAAAAAAAACGCTTGACAGCGCTTCCCGGACAATGGTAGTATCTTCTTCCTTTCGCTTTTATTCCAAACAGGAGGACAAAACCTTGATTACCGTTAGCGGAATCAGCAAGAGCTTTAAGGTGGCCCGAAGGTCGTCGGGCTTTGGGAGCGCGTTTAAGGCGCTGTTTCGGAGGGAGTATACCGAAGTGGCCGCGCTGAGCGACATCTCGTTCTCGATCGGCCCCGGGGAAATCGTCGGCTACATCGGACCGAACGGGGCGGGCAAATCGACGACGATCAAAGTGATGAGCGGCATCCTCGTTCCCGACGCCGGAACGTGCGAAATTATGGGGTATACCCCCTGGCTCGACCGGGTCAAGTACGTGCGGAACATCGGCGTCGTGTTCGGCCAGCGCTCCCAGCTCTGGTGGGACGTGCCGGTCATTGACTCCTTCGAGCTGCTGCGCGACATTTACGACGTATCGGAGAAGGAATATCGAAGCAATCTGGAGCTGCTTACGGAGACGCTGGATCTCGGCGAGCTGCTGAAGACCCCGGTGCGGCAGCTCAGTCTCGGCCAGCGCATGCGCTGCGAGATCGCCGCTTCCCTGCTGCACGGTCCAGGCATTCTGTTCCTCGACGAGCCGACGATCGGGCTGGACGCCGTATCGAAAATCGCGGTCAGGAGGTTTATCTCCGCGATCAACAAGGAGAAAGGCGTTACCGTCATTCTGACCACGCACGATATGAGCGACATCGAAGCGCTGGCGCGGCGAATATTGCTGATCGGCAAAGGCAAGCTGCTCTACGACGGGGATCTCGCCGCTATGCGGGAGAAGTACGGAGCGGCCGAAGGCGGGGATACGGGCGGAGGCTCCGCGATCGAGGAAGCGCTCGTCAATATGTACAAGGAGTACGAGATTTCATGAAGGCTTACTACTCCGTCTTCCGTCTGAAGCTCGCGACGGGTTTCCAATACCGTTCCGCCGCCCTGGCCGGCATCGCGACGCAATTTTTTTGGGGCTTCATCATCATCATGGTGTATCAGGCTTTCTACAGCCAGCCGCTGGCCGATCCTCCGATCTCGCTTACCCAGATCGTCACCTACATTTGGCTGCAGCAGGCTTTCCTCGCCTTTATCGCGCTATGGTTTCGCGATAACGAGCTGTTCCAGCTGATTACGACGGGCAACATCGCCTACGAGCTCTGCCGGCCGAGCGGATTGTACGGCTTATGGTACGCCAAGCTTCTCGCGCAACGCTTGTCCAGCGCCGTTCTTCGCTGCTTTCCGATTCTCGCCGTCGCCCTTCTGCTGCCTTCGCCCTACCGGCTCGTACTGCCGCGCGATCCGGCGACCGCCCTGCTGTTTCTGCTCGCGCTTATTCTCGGTCTGTTCATCCTGGTCGCCATATCTATGCTGATCTATATTTCTACGTTTATTACGATGTCCTCCGCCGGCTCGCTGCTCATGTTCGGGGTAGCCGGAGAGTTTCTCGCCGGAATGATCGTCCCCGTGCCGCTGATGCCGTCCTGGCTGCAAACGATCGTCTACGCGCTCCCGTTCCGGCTGGCGGCCGATTTTCCGTTCCGCGTCTACTCGGGGCATATTCCGGCGGACGAAGCTCTGGCGACGATTCCGACCCAACTGCTGTGGCTGGCGGCGCTCGTGCTGATCGGCCGGTTCGCGATGGGCAAG
>JAEZZE010000096.1 GCA_023418755.1 Bacillota bacterium
TGCTGATCTACGCATTAATGATCTTCGTCGTCCTGATCTGCTTCGTCCCGTTTCTCTATATGCTGGCGCTATCCTTGTCCAGCCCCGAAGCGATTATCAACAACAAGGTATCCCTGTTCCCGGTCGGATGGAATTTCGAAGCCTATAATCAGATCTTCACGTATCCGAACTTCTTCAAGGCTTACGGCAACACCATTTTCTATACCGCCACGGGAACGTTGATCTCGTTGCTTATGAGCGCCTTGTTCGCCTACGCGATGTCCAAGCGATTCCTGTACGGGCATAAGCTGGTCATGATGCTGATCGTGTTTTCGATGTTTTTCTCGGGCGGGCTCATTCCGACGTATCTGCTGGTTTCCAACCTGCATCTGACCGGTACGGTATGGGCGATGCTGCTTCCGTTCGCGCTCAACCAGTTCAACCTGATCATTCTGATCAACTTCTTCCGGGCCATCCCCTCGGAAATAGAAGAAGCCGCCATAATCGACGGCTTGAGCTACTTCGGTATTTTGCGGCGGGTCATCCTGCCCCTGTCCACGCCGGCGCTCGCCACGATCGGGCTGTACACCGCCGTCTTCTTCTGGAACGACTGGTTCAACGGCTTGATCTATCTCAATACCGACCAATATCCGGTCATGCTGTTCCTGCGCAACATCGTCAACGGAACGACGATGGTCGGAGACGGGGCCGGAGCCGCGGACAAGAGCACGATCGCCATGTCGATCAAATCGGCGGTCATCATTACGTCGACGCTGCCGATCATCATTCTCTATCCGCTGCTGCAGCGTTTCTTCGTCGCCGGTCTTACGGTCGGATCGGTCAAAGGCTGAGCCGGTTAGATTTTGCGGTACGACCGGCACGATTCGGAGCTCAGAATGAGGCTGTGGATGACGTTGTCGTAGTTGCGGTTCGCCAGAGCGGTGAACAACACGTCGATGACGATAAGCTGCGAGATGCGGCTGCTCATGGCTCCGCTGCGATGGTTGATCTCCGGGGACGACGTATACAGCTCGAAATCGGCCCGGGCGGCCAGCGGATTTTTGCCCAGCTTGGTCAACGACACCATCGTGGCTCCGGCGGTTTTGGAGGCGATGTCGAACGCTTCGTTCACTTCCTTGGTCATGCCGGAGTGACTGATGAAGAAACAGACGTCCCCTTCCCGCGTGTTGGCCGCGTAGGTGAGCTGAATATGCCCGTCATGGCTGAAGCAGACGTTGCTGCCGATGCGCAGCAGCTTGTTGTAGAAATCTTCCGCGACGAGCGCGGAAGCGCCCACGCCGAACAGCTTGACCGAACGCGCGTCGATCAGCCTCTGCACGACCGCTTCCACGACGTCGGCGTTCAGCAGGTTGACGGTATCTTCGATCGATTGCACGCTGCTGTTCTTGATCGCCATGAACACGTCGGATAGGCCGGAATAATCTTTAATATCGGTGAAAATGTAGCGGCTTTTGTCCGCGTCCTCGGCGTTGCCGCTGTTAAGCTCGCTGAACAGGTTTCGCTTCATGCTCTTTAAGCCGTCGAAGCCGAGAGCCTTGGCCAATCGGACCCATGCTACCTGGCTGACTCCGGCGCTTTCCGCCAATTGGGCGATCGGTTGATGAAAAACTCTCTCGACGTCGGCCAGAAAATAATCCGCCGCTTTCCTCTCCGAATTGCTTAAATCGTTGTAAATGTTGCGCACGCGGATCTCTATATTGGTCACAGCTTGCACCCGCTTCCTAAAATTAAATAATCATGAAAATTATTCTTATTATACGCAGAGCGTTCGACAGAATCAAACCTCTATCGCGTCCAGAAAAGGATGGATGACTTATGACTTCATACTTCTCTCAATTGACAACGGAAATGAACAATCCGGCCACCGCTTCGATAGACGAGTCCGGCACGCGGGACTTGCTGCTTTTGATGAACGACGAAGATCAGCGCGTCCCTTTGTCGGTCCGCCAAGAAGTCGACTCCATTGCCGATGCGGTCGATCTGATCGTGAAGTCGTTGAGAAGCGGAGGACGGATGTTCTACGTCGGAGCCGGTTCTTCCGGGAGATTGGGCGTTCTGGACGCCAGCGAATGCCCGCCCACCTACGGAACCGACCCCGAACTGGTTCAAGCCTACATCGCCGGCGGCGACATCGCCTTGAGAACGGCAGTGGAAGGCTGCGAGGACGATTCCGAGAGCGGAGCTCAGCTCATACTGGACAAGGGAATCGCCGCGGGCGACGTCGTCGTCGGCATCACCGCCAGCGGCTCGACCCCCTACGTGCTGGGAGCGATCGGCAAGGCGAGGGAGGTCGGCGCGGCGACGGTCGGCATCGTAACCAACAAAAACTCCCGATTGAGCGAGCTGTGCGATATTTGCATCGCCCCCGTCGTCGGGCCCGAGGTGATTTCCGGCTCCACCCGGCTGAAGAGCGGGACCGCGCAGAAGCTGGTGCTCAACATGCTGACGACCGGCGCCATGATCAAGCTCGGCAAGGTGTACAACAATCTGATGGTCGATCTGAAGGCGAGCAACAGCAAGCTCTACGATCGTTCCATTCGCATCGTCCGGCAGGTCACCGGCGTCTCCGAAGAGAAAGCCGAACAGGCGTTAAAAAATGCCGATCTGCACGTGAAGACCGCCATTCTGATGCTCGAAGCCGGCGTCTACGCCGAAGAGGCGGCAGCCCTTCTGGAACGGCACGACGGCAGGCTCAAGGCGGCGATCCGGGACGGCCGAAGCCGAACGAACTAATGCGGAGGTATTCGACATGGATGCGAACTCATCTCCGATCGAACAGATCGGACAGCGAATGATGGCCGGATTCGACGGCCCGCGATTGGACGATCAATTTATCGCCCTCGTGAAAAAGTGGAAAATCGGAAACGTCGTTTTGTTCAAGTGGAATATTACGGATAAGGAGCAGTTGCGGGAGCTGTGCGAGGATATACAGCGGCTGGTAATCCGGGAGACCGGCCGCCCCGCGTTTATCGCCGTCGATCAGGAAGGCGGCGCCGTATCCCGTCTCTCCGACGACGCGACCCGGGTCCCGGGAGCGATGGCGATCGCCGCGACCGGCGACCCGTCGAACGCCTACAACGCGGGGAAAACGACCGGTCTGGAGCTAAGGGCTCTCGGCGTCAACTTCAACCTCGCTCCGGTGCTGGACGTGAACTCCAACGACGCCAACCCGGTCATCGGCGTGCGAAGCTACGGCGAGCGCCCCGAGACGGTGATCCGCTACGCTCTCCCGATGATGCGGGGACTGGACGACAGCGGCGCGCTTAGCTGCGGCAAGCACTTCCCGGGGCACGGGGATACGAGCGTGGATTCCCATCTGGCGCTTCCCGTCGTCGACAAGACGATGGACGAGCTGCGACGCGTCGAGCTCGCGCCTTTCCAGGCCGCCGTCGAAGCGGGCATTCCCGCGATCATGTCGTCCCATATCGTATTTCCCCAGGTCGATCCCGGAAAGCCGGCGACGCTGTCGCGTAAAATATTGACCGGGCTGCTCCGGGAAGAAATGGGCTTTCAGGGCTTGATCATAACGGACTGTCTGGAGATGAAAGCGATCCAGCATACCGTCGGCACGGTCCAAGGAACGGTCGAGGCGATCAAAGCCGGCGCGGACCTCGTCCTCGTCTCCCATTCGGCCGATCTGGCCGCGGGATCCGCCGAAGCCATCCGGCAGGCGTTGGAGTCGGGCGAAATCGACCGCGGGGAATGGGAGCGGTCCCTGGAGCGGATCGCCGCGCTCAAGGCGGATTATCTGAACCGTCCGGCGCCGGACATGTCCGTCGTCGGCAGCGAAGCCCATCGCCGGGGTAACCTCGATTTGCTGTCGCGAACGTTAACGCCGATCCGGGTGCCCGGAAACCGATTCCCTTCCCTGGGGGATCGTCCTTACTTTGCGGGCTGCCCGGTCTTCCGCGCCACGCAGGTGTCCAATCTCCCGGACGATCCGCTGACCTTCCCCGTCTACATGGCGGAGAAACTGGGCGGGCAAGCCGAGGTGACGCCTACGGATCCGACCGCGGAAGAAATCGCGGCGATCGTCGGGCGGGCCGAAGGAGCCAGCTGCATCGTCGTCGGTACGTACAACGGGCATCTGTACCAAGGCCAGCTGGAGTTGATCGGCCGGCTTGCGGAGCTGGACGTTCCGGTCGTCGCCGTTGCTTTGCGGAATCCCTACGATCTGCGGCCGCTGAGCCCGAAAGTCTGGTCGCTTGCCGCCTACGAATACACCGCTCAAGCGTTCGACGCCGTTGCGGACGTGCTCCAAGGAAAAACCGAAGCGCTCGGCAAACCGCCCGTTACCGTACTGACGAACTGACGGCCGAGCCGTTATCGAAGCCGTCCAACCAAGCAAAAACGCCTCCGGCGTCCTCTGGCGCCGGAGAAGCATTGCGGAGACGATACAAGGAAAAGTTGAAACCTATATATTCCGTATCGTCGTAAAAGGAGAGATTAATCTATGGCCGACATGCTCGTCAACCTTCTGAACCTGCCTCCCCACGAGGAACTGCTAGTCCGCCTGGAACGGGAGGAAGGCATTCGCGTCCACCGGGCGCTGGCTCCGGATAAGCATCGCGTCGTCGAATGGGTCGCCAAGCATTCCACCGTCAGCGCTTCCGGGGAAGCCGACGTATGCTTCGCCCGTCTGCCGGCGACCTGTTACCTGGCGACGCGCGGGGCCGACATTCTCGGTTTCGCCTGCTACGAAGCGACGGCGCCGAATTTCTTCGGACCGACCCGGGTGCTGGATTCGGAGCAAGGCAAAGGCATCGGCAAGGCGCTGCTGCTCAAGAGCCTGCACGCCATGAGGGAATCCGGCTACGTCTACGCGATTATCGGGGGCGTGGGCCCCGCCGAATTTTACGAGAAGGCGGTCTGCGCTTTCCTGATCCCGGACTCGACTCCGGGCATATACCGGGATTTTCTCGGCAGAAGAAACCGCGCCTCCGAATAATTACGCACCGCAAGCGTTCGTCCTTGATCAAGCAAAGAAAGACCGCGGGAAATGTCTGTCTCCCACGGTCTTTCTCTACGTTGGCGATAAACTAGATCGCTTCCTGCTGAGACGTCTTGTTCTTAGCCAGCTTCAGATAGCCGTACACGTTCTGAAGCTCGCTGTTGTCCACGAAACGCAGGCGCATGTTCTCCGCCGCGTCCAGAATGTATGGGCGCAGAGCGGCGGCGCCTCCGCCGAGCACGTAGAAGCACTGAATGTCCGGATACTTCTTCCAGCGCTTGCGGATCAGATCGACGATCTTCTGCGCGGCGCGCCCGAAGTAATTGTCGACGACCGGACGGATATCCGCCTGTCCTTCTCCTACCCTCTGAATCAGAAACTCATTCTTGCGAATACGTTGAATCAGCTTCGTGCGGCTCGGAAAGCGATAGCCGAACTGGTCTTCCACGTCGCGAATGATCGAATCCAAATACGACGCAAGCCCGAGCTGTTCGCCGGTGCTGAATTGGTTGTCGATGCTCATCCGCTTGACGACCGGGAAATCCGTCGTCAGCGCGCCCATCTCGCATATGCCGATACAGCCGTAATACAGCTCCTCGTCCCTGACTTGCAGATTCTCGTGCGTCGCCATATGGAACAATGCGGCCGCGCCCTCGATCGATACGATCGCCCTGCGGACGTTGACCCTCACCGTGCGGCCTCTTAGCTTCGGCGTGGACAGGAAGGTCACTTCGTGCTCTCCTACCAGCCTCTCCTCGAAGGTTTGGTGGTAACGCGCGTAGGTGCGCACCGGCAACCCCGTGCCGATGACGTATTCGACCTGGTCGATCGTCTGGCCGGGGATCAGCGAATGCGCCACGTTCGTGACGCTGGCGTAAGCGAGGGCCGTCAATGCGACGATAAGCGATTGATCGCTGGTCGCCTTGTTGTCGGTCTCCTCGAGCTCCGCGTTGTCCTGATCTTCGGAAGCGAGCAAGCCGACGAAATAACGCTGCCCCTTCTTTTTCAGCTTGGGACTGTAGACCATGACGTCGAGCGCCTTTAGAGGGGAGTCCTCTTCCTGAAGAATGTGTCTTTCGTATCCCGGCGACACGATATTCGGAATGATGACGGGATCGTTGGATTCGCTCACGACGAGCTTGACGCTGTCATTGCCGATATCTATACCTGCTAGCTTGATCATTATGGTCCTCCCTGTTTAAAAACTCGTGCCCGAGTGTCGATTATTATAGTTAGGATTCGCCTCGATCCGACAAATTCCTCCTTTTCCACTATTGATTCCGATCATTTTTTTAAGTAAAAAAGGATTATACGACAAATGGGTCGAATTACCTTGGGATAATGATGGAGAAGTCCATGTTGGAAAAAGCGGGACGTTAGAAAAAGCAGGAGGAAAGTCATGAAATGGAGGAATAAGAAGTTCACCTTCATGGTGATCCCGGATGCGAACAGCGCGGTGAAGCGATTTCGGCTCTCTTCGCTTGCGATCGCGGTCGCGGCCGCGCTCGTACTCGCCCTGATCGTCAGCAGCGTGACGGCTTTCCTGCTCTATCGCGGGAACGTCGGCCGGATCGGGCAGCTCAAGCAGGAACTGTCCGCGGCAACGGGAGATTACGAGAGGATTTTGGAAGACAAGAACCTACATATCAACGAGCTTCAGACCGATCTGGCCGATTTGGCTGAGCAGGCGGAGTCGATGGCGACGCGAATGAAAGACATCAACAACCTGGAATCCGAATTGAAGGAGATGGTCGGTCTCGACGCCGGCGCCTCCTCCGCGTCCCGCAAGGCATCCGATGCCAAGGACGACTCCGAGCAATTCGCCATGGACGGCGGAACGGGAGGCGAAGAGCTGCCGGTCGGCGATGCCGAGATGAACCGACTCGTCGATCAAACCCGCGAGAATCTCGAGTCTCTCGGCGAGCAGATCGCGACGATGAAGCCGAAGCTGGAGTTGACGAAGGAAGCCGTAGCCAAGCAGCTGCAGATTTTGGCCGTTACACCGACGATTTGGCCGACCGATTCGCGGCGGATCACGTCGACGTTCGGCATCCGCAAGGATCCGTTTACGCGTAGGGCGACCTATCATGCGGGCATCGACATCGGGGGCAATACGGGAGATCCGATATACGCGGCGGCGGACGGCACCGTGACCGAAGCCGGACACAACAGCTCGCACGGCAATAACGTCCTGATCACCCATTCCAACGGCGTTCAGACGCACTATTCCCATATGAGCAAAATTATCGCGACCGTCGGGACCAAAGTCCGCAAGGGCGATATCATCGGGGAGCTTGGCTCCACGGGAAGAAGCACCGGCCCTCACCTTCATTACGAAGTAATCGTAAAAGGCGAGCACGTCGATCCCGAACCGTATCTGAAAGCATCGAGAAGGAGCCAATGACCATGTTTAAAAACAAAAAATCGAAGATCGATCCGAATATGACCGACACGCTGATCGGCGAAGGCACTTCGTTCGAAGGCAAGATCAAATCGGAGGCCGGTCTGCGCGTCGAAGGCCAGATGGACGGGGATATCGATTGCGCGGGGGATGTCACGATCGGCGAGAACGGCGTCGCCCGCTCCCACATCAAGGCGCGCAACGTCGTCATCGCCGGCAAAGTCGTCGGCAACGTGGCCGCGACCGCCAAACTGACGATCAAGGCGACCGGCCGGTTGAACGGAAATTTGTCGGCGCTGGAGCTTTCCATCGAATCCGGCGGCATTTTCCACGGCACGAGCAAGATGGACGCCAGCGCCGCAGACGAGGCAGCGGCCTCTTCCGAAGACAGAACGGCCTCTCGCGAGCAGGAAGCCAAATCCGCGCCCGCGGCAGAAGGCGAAGCGGTGGCCGTCTTAAAAACCTGGTAAGTTTGCGCGGGCTTCCGCACTTCGTGTATCATTCATAAGTAGGCAGTCAGAACGGAAGGCGGACTGGAGTGACCGAATTGGACGAACAGATGAAAAAGGCATACGAATTGTTGGGACTTCCGGAGGACGCGACGCGGGAACAGGTGGAGAATCGCTACTTCATTTTGTTGAAACGCGCGCGGGCCGAGAAAACCCGATCGGAGGAAACCGGCGGGGAAGACGGCGAAACGCTGAACCTGGCCGAGATCAATCAAGCGTACAATCTGATCATCGGCATCGAATCCGAGAAATCCGTAACCGTCGAGAAGCAATCGAAAATCGGCCATTTTTTCTACTATTACAAAGTTCATGTCATCATTGGCCTTCTCGTCGTGCTGGTCGGGGGTTATATGATCAAGGAAGGCATCGACAAACGAAGGGAAGCCGCGAACACGCCTCCCGCCAACTTGTCGGTAAGCGTATTCGGCAACTTCTACTTCGCGGATACCGAGCTGCTGGAGCAGAACATGCTGAAGCTCGTTCCGGAATGGCAGAGAATCAAAACTTCTCTCGTCTATAATCCGCCGGAAATCCAGAGCCAGCAGGATATGGCGCTGCAGCAGAAAAGCGTGCTTATGCTGATTACCGAGAAAGACGAAGTGTACGTGACGGACGAGAAAAACTTCGAAAGTCTGGCCATGCAAGGCTTATTCGTCAAGCTCGACGAGTTCGCCGCCAAGACCGGCCTGACGATTCCGGAAAATCTTATCCGCAAGTCAAGGACCGAAGACGATACCGCGGATTATGCCTACGGCATCGATCTAACCGGCACCCCCGCTTTCAACGGCGTCGAGGTGGGCGGCGAACGTCAAATTATCGGCATAAGAGCGCCGGAGGAGAAATGGGAAGACGCCGGCAAGCTGATCGGGAAGCTTCTCGAGACGATGCCCTAACGGGGAAAATAAAGGAAAAGGGCTAACCTATCGATCAAGCCGTACGCTTTCTCGTCCTTGAGACGGAGAAACGCGCATGGGCCGGAGACGATCGCGGGTTAGCCCTTTTTATATGCCATCGAACCGTCAGCTCAAGTACCAATAGGCAAGAACGAGCTGCAGAATCAAAATCCCCGGCAGGCCGAACAGGAACGAAGCGTGCTTGGTTTTATGCCGCCATGTCCTCATCCCGACGATCGCCCCCGCGGAGCCTCCGATCGCCGCCCACAGAAACAGCGTTCTTTCCGGAATTCTGCGCCCGCCCTTCTTGGCCCTGGCTTTGTCGTGCCCCATTAAATAAAATGCGATCAGATTAACGACGATCAAGTATCCGACTGCTGCGTACATGACCCGGTCCCTCCGTGCGAGCTTCATCTTGACCGTCTGTGCCCGGACGGCGCACGACGGCTCACTTGACCATTTTAACGCGGCAGGCCGAGTTTGAATACACGAACTTGGTTACGTGTCGAATCTCACCGCGAATTCCTTGTCGCCTTCCTTCGTCTTCCATCCGTTCCACCCGGCCGCATCGGTAACCGAATTCGCGCGGAACGTCAGCTCGTAACGACGGTTGGACTTCAATTCGTCATCCAGCTTCAGTACCGCCTCCGTCACGATATTTCCGGGATTCTCCTGTTCGAGGTAATCGATATCGCGCTCCCGCCTGTCGACTTCGCGAAGAAGAAAAGCGGAAGCTTTCACGTTTTTGACCGGTTCGCTGAACAGCACCTTAACCGTCTTGCGATCCAAGACGATCGCTTGCGTAACGAACGGGATCGCGTTATCGACGACCGTGCCGGCGAACACGGCCGTGTCCGCGCCTCCTGCCGTATTCAGCGCGGCCATGCCGGCGACGCGAGCGGAGTAGCCGTGCC